>JAWWOM010000126.1:0-8364 GCA_033851655.1 Frankiales bacterium | reverse complement strand
CCGGCGAGCAGTGCTGCCGCGGTCGCGGTGCGGCCACGGGTCATGAGGTCGAGGGTAGCGGTGCCGGAGCGGGCTTCTTGCCGATTCGGCAGAGACGGCACCCGGGATGCTTGACGGCGTCATCGGTTAGTCATAACTTACCGTGCGTGGTGACTTACCAAGGAGCGGTCTTCGAGGCGCTGGCGGACCCGACCCGGCGCAGCATCTTCGAGCTCGTGGCCGCCGGCCCGCGTTCGGTGGCCGATCTGGCGGGACTCGTCCCGGTGAGCCGACCGGCCGTGTCCCAGCACCTCAAGGTCCTTCGCGAGGCCAACCTGGTACGGGCGACTCCCGTTGGTACCAAGCGGATCTACGCCCTGGACCCGAGAGGCGTCACCGATGTTCAGGCCTACTTCGCGCAGTTCTGGAACGTCCAGCTCGCTGCCTTCGCCCAGTCCGTAGAGGAGACCCCATGACTGCCGCCACCGAGGTCCGTACCAGCATCGACGTGCCCGTGCCGCCCGAGCGGGCGTTCGAGGTCTTCACCAAGGGGATGAACGGCTGGTGGACGCGTGAGCACCACGTACAGGCGGGGACCCTCAAGGACATCGGTGTCGAGCCCCACGTGGGCGGCCGGCTGTGGGAGGAGAGCGACGCCGGAGAGGTGTGCACCTGGGGACGGGTGCTGAGCTGGGACCCGCCGGCGAGCTTCTCGTTCTCCTGGCTGATCGGCCCGGACTGGGCGGTGCCGGGCCCCGATGCCGTTGGCAGCCGGGTGACGGTGACCTTCGACGAGGTGCCCTTCGGCACCCGCGTCGCGCTGGTCCACGACCGGTTGGATGCCCACGGCGAGGGCTGGGAGTCGGTCCGCGACGGTGTCGGCAGCCCCGCCGGGTGGCCGGCCGGACTGCGCCAGTTCGCCGCGGTCGTCTGATGCTCGAGCTGCCGCACATCAGCGACGAGTTCATGCACGCCCGCATCGCAGCTGGCCACGGCTACACCCTGATGCTGCTCCGTCAGGGACCTCGCTACGGGGAGGAGGCGAGCAGGGCGGTCGTCTGGGAGCACGGTCGCCGCAACTTCGCGCTGCGCGAGGCCGGCCTGCTCGCGATCGTCTGCCCGGTCACCGATGACAGCGAGTGGTGCGGCATAGGCATCTTCACCGGGTCGGTCGAGGAGACCATCGCGATCATGGCGGACGATCCAGGCGTGCTGGCGGGAGTCTTCACGTACGAAGCGCATCCGGTTCGGGGCTTCCCCGGGTCCACCCTGCCCGGCTAGGCCTCGCGGTCGACCCGGGCGAGCAGGAGCGCGACATCGTCGGTGCCCGATGCCGCCATCTCGCGCAGCAGCCAGTCCGCCAGGTAGTCCGGCGAGTCGCTGGGGGCCGCCAGCGCCGTACGAGCGAGCATGGCGAGTCGCTCGTCGAGGTGGCTGCGCCGGTCCTCGACCAGGCCGTCGCTGTAGAGCACCAGCACGTCTCCGGCGAGGAGCTCGGCCGAGTGCTCGGTACGGCGGCTGGTGGACTCGACGCCCAGCATCAGATCCGCAGCTGTGTCGAGGAACCGGGCCGTCCCACCGCTCAGCAGCAGCGGCGGAAGGTGCCCGGCGGAGGACCAGCGCAGCAGCCGTACACCGTCCAGGTCGGGGCCGAGTGTCGCCAGCAGGCAGGTTGCGCCGGCCTCGACCCGTAGCCACCGGGTCGTCTGCTCCAGCGCGGACAAGGTCGCCGCCGCCGAGGAGCCCTCGTACCACGCGATCGCCCGCAGCAGGTTGCGCACCTCGGCCATCTTGGCGGCGGCGTCGGCGTCGTGCCCCGTCACGTCGCCGATGACCAGCGCGAGATCGCCTGCCGGCAGGGCAAAGGCGTCGTACCAGTCGCCTCCGACGTCGAGACCGGTCATCGCGGGGTGGTACCGGGCAGCGAGCGTGATGCCCGGATAGGTCGGCAACGGCGGCAGCAGGCTGGTCTGCATCGCCGCGGAGACGCTGCGCTGGTTGCCGAGCAGCCGGGCGTTGTCCAGGGCCATCGCCGTGATGGCGCCGGCACCGTTCAGCGTGACCAGGTCCTCGTCGGGGAACCGTCCGTCGGTGCGGGCGACGATGAGCACTCCCAGCAGCGTGCTCCGTGCCTTGAGGCCGATGATCAGGACGTCCGTGGCCCCGAGCGTCAGCGTCATCCGGGCCTGGTTGCGGGTCCTCGGGTCCTCGCTGAGCGCCAGCGCACGCAGCTGGTCGGCATCGAACCTGAGTACCGGCGCTGGCGCCGCAGCGAGCGCCGTCAACAAGCCGCCGGCGGACCCGGCGGAGGAACGCCGGGCGTCGGCGCTGCCGAGCTCCTCCGGCAGCTCGAGCCGGCCGTGCCGGCTCAGCGTCGCCACCCGGGTGATGAGGTCGGGGTCGCTGAGCAGGTCGGCGATGCACCAGTCCACCAGGCCCCGTACGAGGTGGCCGGCGGCGGCCTGAAGCACGCTGGGACCGTCGGAGAGCGTGGCGAGCTCGGTGGCCAGCGCCGCGAGCACGGTGCCGGCCCTGCTGTCGTCCACCCGGTCAGCGATCCGGGTCGGCGAGGTGGGCCTCGAAGAAGGCCAGCGTCCTGCGCCACATGTCCCCTGTGGCCTCGGCCTGGTAGCCCATGCCCAGCACCGTCTCGAGGACGGACAGCGCCCGCGAGTCCGGCTGGCTGGCGAAGGAGTGCCCAGCGCCCTTGTACTCCCGGACGTCGTGCTCCACCGCCAGCATGGTCAGCGCATCGTCGAGCTTGGCGGTCGCGTTACGCGTGGCGAGGTCACGCGACCCATAGCTGGCGACGATCGGGCAGGCGCCGACCAGTGCCTCGACCGGCTTCTTGGGCAGCGGGCCGTAGTTGACCGCGGCCGCGTCGAACCCCTTGGTCGCCGCGAGCAGCGCGAACTGGCCGCCGATGCAGAACCCCAGCACCCCCACCCGGCCGGTGCAGTCCTCGCGCGCCGCCAGCCAGCCGCGTACCGCCTCGATGTCGTCGAACGCCGGCCCGTGGCCGGCGAACACGGCCCGGATCGTCGCCCGCAGGCAGCGCAAGGCTCCGCCGGCGGTGTACAGATCGGGGGCCACGGCGACGAAGCCGGCTTGCGCCAGCCGGTCAGCCTGCCGCCGGATGTCCTCGTTGAGCCCGATGATCTCGTGGATGACGACCACGCCGGGCCACGGCCCGGGTCCTCGTGGCACGGCCAGGTAGCCGCCGAGGTGGCTCGCTGTCGCGCCCCCCGGCACCGTGATCTCAGCCATCAGCCATCTCCCCGTGTGGTTGGTGCCCCCGAAGTTACCGCCTTTTGCGGGACGGAAAGACGCCGGCGGACCGGATCGGTCCGCCGGCGTGCTGGCCTGCTCGCTCGCGCTACTTGTTCACGTAGGTCGCCGCGCACTGGTTGATGGCTGCCTGGTTCCCGTTCGCGTTCTTGACGCAGGTGGTGTAGTTCTTGCCGTTCGTGCTGTTCAGCCAGGAGACCCCGGCGCCGACGACGACGCCGGCGATCACGATGCCGGCCAGACCCGTGAGGATGCCGGCCATTGCGCTGCCGGGGTTGGTCGCCTCGCCACGCTTTGCCCTGGCTCTGCCGGCGAAGCCGAGCACGATGGCGATGACGCCGAGCAGGGCGCCGACCAGGATGATGCCGCTGAGCAGCGCGAGGATGCCGATGACGAGCGCCGCCGTACCGAGGCCGTTGCGCGGGGCTAGCACCGGTGTCCCGTACGCACCGGCCGCCGGAGGTGTGCCGTAGGCCGGCGGACGCGTGTCGTACGCGGGTGGAGTCGTTGCTGTGTAGGCATTCCGGTCTGAGCTGGCAGTCGACATAGCAGATCCTCTCGTGTCGATGACTCCCGAGTGTCGGGTTGCGTACCGTCGCGGTGCGTGCTACCCGGACCCCCGCGAATAATGCCTGGCCGCGCCGGTCAATGAATGGCGAGTGCGACCAGGGAGACGATCAGCGTCAGTGCAGCGGCCGTCACATAACCGGCGACGCCGAGGCGCACCACGCGCACGCTGTCCGCCTCGCTGCGTCCCGCCCGTGCCAGCCACCAGGCCAGCACCGGCAGCACGAGGACCGCGTGCAGGGTGACGGCGTGGAACCACTTCAGGAACCCGGCGCTGTCGTACGCGGCCTGGCGGTGCCCAGTGTTGATCAGCAACTCGCCCCGGGCGATCATGGCGACGCCGGCTGCGAGGCCGGCGAGCAGCAGGGCGAAACCGGCGCGCAGCGCGAGCCGCATCGCTGCCGGTCCCTGGGTCCGGAAGGCGGCAGCCGAGAGCGTGCCCAGCACGCCGATCAGGACTACGCCGCCGGCGGCGAGACTGAACGCGATGACCGAGTCGAAGCCGCTCTCCGTGTTGAAGTGGGAAGG
Source organism: Frankiales bacterium (assembly GCA_033851655.1). Lineage (GTDB taxonomy): Bacteria > Actinomycetota > Actinomycetes > JAWWOL01 > JAWWOL01 > JAWWOL01. The sequence goes on along the minus strand of JAWWOM010000126.1, from coordinate 4,002 downwards.
CACGTGGCGCCAGGCCTGCACGGTGATCCCGGCGACCTCGACCATGCAGTCCGCCGCGAAGACGCCGAGCAGCGCCGCCCGGAGCCGGCCGCCGATCCGGACGTAGGAGGAGACCCAGGTGATCGCGATCAGCGTGGTGCCGAACGACAGACCGAACGTGACCGGTTTGCGCCAGGACAGCGGGCCCAGCCACGGTCGCGGAGACGCCGCGGCGACCACGAGGTGGGCCAGGCCGGAGAGGACCAGGGCTGCGCCGGTGGCGTAGCAGGCGATCTCGATCGGACGGCCGAGTCTTGCCTTCATGAAACCGTTCTATCACAGAACGATTTGGTACGGGCACTTTCGGCCCGGCCTGACCTCGAAGGGCCGGGTTCAGGCGAGCAGAAGGTCGGCGAGCGAGGTCGCCGGGTGCCCGGTCAGCTGCTCGACGTGGTCGGTCACCTGCGCCAGCTCGCCGACCGCGATGGCGGTATAGGTCGAGACCCACGCGTCGACCTGCCAACCCGGTGCTCCATAGCCGGCCCGGGACCGGTAGGCCTCGTCCAAACTCTCTGGTACGTAACGGATCTCGCGCCTCAGGCCGGTGCTGAGGACGGCCGCCGCCACGTCGGCGATGTCGTCCTGGGTGACCACCGCCGCGCGGCCCTCACCAGCCGGCCCCCGCAGGGCCCCGTCCTCGCCGACCATGAGCGGGAGGAAGTCGGCGTAGAGGTTGTCCCGCAGGACGGTGTAGGGCAGACCACTCGCCCTCAGGTGCTCCTCGGTCGCCCAGTGGTCCCTGGCCAAGGTGAAGGACGCGTCGGGAGCCGCTCCGACGAACGAGGTATAGACGACATGGCCCACACCGGAGGCTGCGGCCGCGTCGATGAAGCCCTGGTGCCGGCTCACCCGGTCCAGCGACTCCGAGCCGGACACCATGAGCAGCGTGTCGACACCCTGCAGCGCCCGCCGGACCTCCGCAGTGTCGGCCAGCTCGGCGATCGCCATCTCTGATCCGGGCAGCCGTGGCGCTCGTACCGGGTCCCGTACGAGGAGGCGCTGGGGGACACCGGCTGCAGCGATCCGGGCGGCGATCCGGCCACCGAGCCGTCCGGTGGAACCCGTCAGGGCGAGCACAGTCATGCGCCTGACAACTGTGCCCGCCCGTCCGGTCTTCCCAGACGGCCCCGCTCGGGACGAGGCCGCCAGGTCAGGTGTTCGTGCCGGGGGCGGTGCTGGCGTTGGGCGCTGCGCCGCCGCCGCCCGGCACCCGGCCCCCGGGGCCGCCTTGGCCGCGGCCGCCGAACCCGCCGACGACGATCCTGGTGGCGGTGGTCGTCGAGCCGGTGGTCGGCACCTGCACCAGCACGGTGGTTCCGACGGTCACGTCGGACAGCTTCCCGCTGGCACCGTTGACGACGATCTGGGTGCTCGCGCCGACGGTGTACGTCGTCGTTGCAGCGGTCGACTGCACCGTGATCGACGTCGCCCCGACGGCGGTGACCTTGCCCATCACGATCTGCCCGCCCTGACCGCCGCCGCGGCCCCCGAACGGCGCGCCGCCGCCGGGGCCGGCCTGCGTACCGGTCCCGGGGCCGGCCTGGGTACCGGTCCCGCCGGCACCCGGCTGCCCGCCTGGGGCGCCGGCAGCGCCCCCGCCCGCCGGCCCGGTGGAGGCGACCGTGTTCTGGGCGGCCGGGGACCCGCCGGAGGTCACCGCGACCCCGACGCCGACGGCGACCGCTACCGCCGCGACGATGCCGGCGACGGCGCCGGCCTTGGCCTTGCTCCTGGGCCTGCTGACGATGACGTCGGCCTCGCCCGGCGGCGGGAAGTCCGGGATCCGCGGGTAGAAGCTCGGGTCGGTCGTCGTCCGCGAGTCGTTGTCACTGGTCATCGTCTGCTCCTGGCCTTCGAGAGTTCCGGGGAATGCGGGATCACACGCTTGGGGAGGTCGCGCTGAGGTCGTACACGGTTGTGCCGCCGATGGTCGTGGGCGTGTAGTTGGCCGCGACCCAGGCCGTGATGGCGCTCGCCGTGCCGGCAGCGTTCTGACCGCCGCCCGGTCCGCCGCCGCTGCCGATGAAGTAGTGCACCTTGCCCGCCTGCACGAGCTGCTGGAACTGGGCCAGGGTCGGTGTCGGGTCGGAACCGTTGAACCCGCCGATCGCCATGACCGGCTGGCCGCTCGCGAGCTGGTACCCCGCTGCGTTGTTGGCGCCGACCGTAGCCAGGACCCAGCTGTACGACGACGCGTTGGCCTGTAGCGCCGTCACCAGGGCCGCGCTGGGCGTCGACGCGTCGAGCAGGCCGCCCGCACCGCCTCGGCCGCCGCCGCCGCCGAAGCCGCCCTGCGCACCGGTGGTCCCGGCCCCGAGCCCGGGCGCGGTCCCCGCCTGCCCGCCCCGGAGGTTGCCACCGCCGAACCGGCCGCCGCCGCGGCCGAGTCCTCCGCCTGTCGTGGCCGGACCGGCGGACGGGATCGCGCCGGTGTGGGCGACACTCGCCGTCTGCACGGCGTACGCGGCCGGCCCGGCGATCCCGATGCCCAGGGCCACCACGACCAGCCCCGCGGTCGCCTTTGCGGCGACAGCGGTGTGCCTGTCGCCGAAGAGCTGGACGATCCACGGGATGGTCGCGAACGCAGCGGCCACCGCGAGTCCCACCAGCAGGACGAGGACCCCGAGCGTCTGGTAGCCACCGGAGTTGCGCTGCAGCAGGACATAGGACCAGCAGGCTGCGGCCGTGATGCCGGCGGTCAGGGTCAGCCGGGCGATCATCGCGTCCCGATTGCGCCAGAACGCGACTGCGCCCATGCCGACCAGGGCGCCGATCGCCGGCGCCAGGGCGACCGTGTAGTACGGGTGGATGATGCCCTTGGCCAAGCTGAACGTCAGACCGGTGACCAGAAGCCAGCTGCCCCAGAGCATCCAGTGCGCCCGCTCCAGGTCGGTACGCGTCCGGCGTACGGTGAACGCCAGGCCGGCGGCCAGGAACACCAGCGCAGTCGGGATCAGCCAGGAGACCTGGCCGCCGAACTCGCTGTTGAACAATCGGGTGATCCCGGTGGGGCCCCACATCCCGGTGGCACCGGCGCCTGCACCGCCGCCACCGACGCTGCCGGTCTCGTTCCCGGTCAGCCGGCCGAAGCCGTTGTAGCCGAAGATCAGCTCGAGGATGGAGTTGGTCTGGGAACCGCCGACATAGGGCCGGGAGCCGGCCGGCCAGAGGGTCACGACCGCAACCCACCACCCGGCGGACACGAACATCACGACGCCGGCCGCGAGCAGGTCGAGGATCCGCTTCTTCATCGTCGCCGGCGCCGCCACCAGGTAGACCAGCGCGAAGCCGGGCACCACGAGGAAGGCCTGCATCATCTTGGTGATGAAGCCGAGGCCGATGAGGACACCGGTCAGCATCAGCCAACGGGTGCTCGCCTTCTCCGTTGCCCGTACGGTCGCGTAGGCGGCACCGACGAGGAGCAGCACGAGCAGCGCGTCCGGGTTGTTGAACCGGAACATCAGGACGGCGACCGGGGTGGTCGCCATGACAGCGCCGGCGATCAGGCCGGCGCCGGGGCCGAACCGCCGCCGTACGGTGGCGAAGAGCAGCCCGACGGCCGCGACGCCCTCCAGCGCCTGCGGTACGAGGATGCTCCACGCGTTGACGCCGAAGATCCGCGCGGACAGGTCCATGACCCACAGCGACGCCGGTGGCTTGTCGACGGTGATGAAGTTGGAAGAGTCGAAGCTGCCGAAGAACATCGCCTTCCAGCTGGTGGACCCCGCCTGCACGGCCGCCGAGTAGAAGCTGTTCGCCCAGCCGGAGGCGCCCAGGCCCCAGATGTAGAGGAGACCGGTGGCGGCGAGGAGGCCGAGCAGCGCGGGACGCACCCAGGCGGGGTCGTCCCTGCGGCCGCGTACGAAGGCCTTCAGCGGGGGTCGGCGGAGCGGGGCCCCGGGCTCGTCGAGCCACTGAGGCACGTTGGCAGTGGTGGTCATCGGGTGCTCCCGGTTGTCTCGA
>JAWWOM010000123.1:0-8637 GCA_033851655.1 Frankiales bacterium | reverse complement strand
GCCGGCACCGGCCTCGAGCTCAACGTCGTCGCCATCGTGCTCTTCGGTGGTGTCTCCATCTTCGGCGGCAGGGGCTCCATCTTCGGGGTCCTGCTCGCCGTCGTCATCTTCGGCTGTCTGCAAACTGCCCTGACCCTGCAGAACGTCGATGCCCAGGTGCAGAACGTCGTCACCGGCGGTCTGCTGTTGTTCAGCGTGATCCTGCCGAGTGCCCCCGATGCCTTCCATCGGGTCCGCGCGCGGTACGTGCACCGTCGTCCCTAGCGCTCCAGCACGGCACAACTCCTGCACGACGGTCCAGCATCAACGAACAAGAGGAGAGCCACATGTCCCACAGTTCCCGAGTGCGCCGGGTTGGCTCGGCCGCACTCGTCGTCTCCACGATGGGCTTGGGCCTCGCCGCCTGCGGCACGTCGTCGAGCTCAGGTTCCTCCAGCAACACCACGTCAGCGGCCGCGGCGACCTCCGGTGGGGCAGCCACGAGTGCCTCAGCCACCGGCGCGGCTGCCACCAGCGGGACCGCCGCCTCGGGTGCCCCTGCCACGAGCGGTGCCGCAGCAACCTCAGGTGCCGGTGCCACCTCGGGTGCAGCGGCAGGCGGCACCATCAAGAAGGGGCTGAAGATCTACTTCATCCCCAAGGACACGCAGAACCCGTACGAGGTCATCGCCGACAACGGCGGCAAGGCGGCGCTGGCCGAGCTCGGCGGCACCGTCACCGTCAGCAGCGGCACCGCTGACACGGCCGCGGCGCAGATCCCCTCGATCCAGGCGGCCATCCAGCAGAAGGCTGACGCGATCGTCATCGCGGGCAACGACCCGTCCGCGCTCTGCCCGTCGCTGGCCCAGGCCGTCACTGCCGGCATCAAGGTCGTGTCCTTCGACTCGGACGTCACCTGCCCGAACCACCTGTTCATCAACCAGGCCAACACCGAGCAGATCGGCACCTCCGAGGTCGACCTGCTGGCCAAGCAGATCGGCAGCAAGGGCGACATCGCGATCCTCTCGGCCGCGGCGACGGCGACCAACCAGAACGCGTGGATCGGCTTCATGAAGACCCAGCTCAAGAAGTACCCGAACATGAAGCTGGTGGACACGGTCTACGGCAACGACGACCCGGCGACCTCGCTCACCGTGCTGCAGGGTCTGCTCACCAACCACCCGAACCTGCGCGGCATCATCTCGCCCACCACGGTCGGCATCAAGACGGTCGCGCAGTACCTGCAGAAGCACCCGGCGCTCAAGGGCAAGCTGACCCTCACCGGGCTCGGTCTCCCGTCGGACATGAAGCCGTACATCCACGACGGCACGGTCCAGTCGTTCGAGCTGTGGAACCCGAAGGACCTGGGCTACCTGGCCGGCTACGCGGCCGCCTCGCTCGCGTCGGGCATCACCGACGGCTCGGCCGGCAGCAAGTTCACCGCCGGTCACCTCAAGGAGTACACGATCCTGCCGGCCAGCGGCAGCACCGGACCATCGATCGTCCTCGGGCCGCCCACCGTGTTCGACAAGAGCAACGTGGACCAGTTCAACTTCTAGTCCGCCCGGCAGAGCACTCTCGATGTCCGGCCTGACCCGGCTCAAGCACCGGGTCAGGCCGGACTCCACCAGCACGAACGGAGGAGCCCCCGATGCGTGTCTGCTTCCAGCTGCACGTCGCGGTGGAGCACCTCGCGGAGTACACCCGACGGCACGCCGAGGTCTGGCCGGAGATGCGCCAGGCTCTGCGCGACTCCGGCTGGCGCAACTACTCGCTGTTCCTCGCGCCCGACGGCACTCTCACCGGCTACTTCGAGTGCGACGACCTCGACGCCGCGCAGGCGGCGATGGCCGCCACCGAGGTCAATGCCCGCTGGCAGCAGGAGATGCAGCACTTCTTCGCGGACCTCGGTGATCGGCTGCCGGACGAGGGCATCCGGCCGATCCCCGAGATCTTCCACCTCGCCTGACCCCGAAGGATCTGAACCGCATGGACATCAGCGCAGTCAAGGACGAGCTCCGCCGGCAATGGGTGGACATGCCCTCCTGGGCGTTCGGCAACTCGGGCACCCGGTTCAAGGTGTTCGCCCAGCCGGGGGTGGCGCGAGACCCGTACGAGAAGCTGCAGGACGCGGCACAGGTGATGGCGTTCACGGGGGTGGCCCGTTCGGTGTCGTTGCACATCCCGTGGGACCGCGTGGAGGATTTCACCGCCCTGCGCCGGTACGCGGCGGACCTGGGGCTGAAGCTCGGGGGGATCAACGCGAACGTGTTCCAGGAGAACGACTACATGCTGGGCAGTGTGACGAACCCGGACCCGGGGGTGCGTCGCAAGGCGATCGACCACCTGCTGGAGTGTGTGGACGTGATGGATGCCACCGGGTCGCAGGACCTCAAGCTGTGGTTCTCCGACGGGACCAACTATCCCGGCCAGGACAACATCGCCGAGCGCCAGGACCGACTGGCTGTGGCGTTGGCGGAGGTCTACGCCCGGTTGGGTCCGGAGCAGCGGATGTTGCTGGAGTACAAGCTGTTCGAGCCGGCGTTCTACACGATGGACGTGCCGGACTGGGGCACCGCCTACGTGCACTGTGCGGCGTTGGGGGAGCGGGCCAAGGTGGTCGTGGACACCGGGCACCACGCGCCGGGCACGAACATCGAGTTCATCGTCGCGCTGCTGCTGCGCGCCGGCAAGCTCGGTGCGTTCGACTTCAACTCCCGGTTCTACGCCGACGACGACCTGATGGTGGGTTCGGCCGACCCGTTCCAGCTGTTCCGGATCATGACAGAGGTGGTGCTCGGTGGCGGACTGGACGCGGGGGTTGCGTTCATGCTCGACCAGTGCCACAACATCGAGCCGAAGATCCCCGGCCAGATCCGTTCGATCATGAACGTGCAGGAGGCGACGGCGAAGGCGCTGCTGGTCGATGACGCGGCTTTGACTGCTGCGCAGGCGAACGGGGACGTGCTCGGGGCGAACGGGATCCTGATGGACGCCTACAACACCGATGTCCGTCCGCTGCTGGCCGAGGTCCGTACGGAGATGGGTCTGGACCCGGACCCGATGGCCGCCTACGCGCGCTCGGGCAACCAGGCGAGGATCGCGGCGGAGCGGGTCGGCGGCCAGCAGGCCGGGTGGGGCGCATGACCAACCCGACGGTCACCCAGCTGCTGGGACGCAGCAACCGCCTCGGCGCCGACCCGACCAACACCAACTACGCCGGCGGGAACACCTCAGCCAAGGGCGCCGACGTGGACCCGGTCACCGGTGCGCCGGTGGAGCTGCTGTGGGTCAAGGGATCCGGCGGTGACCTGGGTACGCTGACCGAGGCCGGGCTGGCGGTGTTGCGACTGGACCGGCTGCGCGCCCTGCCCGGGGTCTACCAGGGAGTGGACACCGAGGACGACATGGTCGCCGCTTTCGACTTCTGCCTGCACGGCCGCGGTGGGGCCGCCCCGTCGATCGATACCGCGATGCACGGCCTGGTCGATGCCGCGCACGTGGATCACCTGCATCCTGACGCCGGGATCGCCTTGGCGACAGCGGCGGACGGCCCTGCGCTGACCAAGGAGTGCTTCGGCGACCGGGTGCTGTGGGTGCCCTGGCGGAGACCGGGCTTCCAGCTCGGCCTGGACATCGCCGAGGTGCAGCAGTCCAACCCGCAGGCGATCGGGGTGATCCTCGGCGGTCACGGGATCACCGCCTGGGGTGCGACCAGCGACGAGTGTGAGGCCCGCTCGCTGGAGATCATCGCATCGGCGCGGGCGTTCCTCGACAGCCGCGGCAAGCCGGAGCCGTTCGGTCCCGTACGGGACGGGTTCACTGCGCTGCCGACCGAGGAGCGCCGGGCCCGCGCGGCGGCCCTGTTCCCGCTGCTGCGTGGGCTCGCCTCCACCGACCGGTCTCAGGTGGGCGACTTCACCGACACCGCAACGGTTCTGGACTTCCTCGCAGCCACCGAGTCACCGCGGCTGGCCGCTCTCGGCACTTCCTGTCCGGACCACTTCCTGCGGACCAAGGTCCGGCCCATGCTGCTGGACCTCCCGAGCACCGCGCCGCTTGCCGAGGTCAAGGCCCGGCTGGTTGAGCTGCATGTCCAGTACCGGGCCGACTACGCCGCCTACTACCAGCGATTCGCGTCCCCGAGCACGCCGCCCATGCGCGGCGCCGACCCGGCCATCGTGCTCGTGCCGGGGGTCGGCATGTTCAGCTTCGGTGCCACCAAGCAGACCGCGCGCGTGGCGGGCGAGTTCTACGTCAACGCGATCAACGTCATGCGCGGCGCCGAGTCGGTATCGGCCTACCGCCCGATCGACGAGGCCGAGAAGTTCCGGATCGAGTACTGGGCCCTGGAAGAGGCCAAGCTCCGGCGGATGCCCAAGCCCAAGGCGCTGGCGACCCGGGTCGCGTTCGTCACCGGCGGCGGCTCCGGGATCGGCAGGGCGATCGCGATCCGGCTGGCTGCCGAGGGAGCGTGCGTCGTCGTTGCCGATCGGGACGCGCAGGCTGCTGCCAACGTTGCGGCTGAGCTGGGCAACGCCGACGTGGCGGTCGCCGTCGCCGCCGATGTCACCAGCGAGGCGGACATCGACGCCGGGATGGTCCTTGCTGTGCTGGCCTTCGGCGGCGTGGACCTGGTCGTCAACAACGCCGGCCTGTCGATCTCCAAGCCGCTGCTCGAGACCACGGCGGCGGACTGGGACCTGCAGCACGACGTGATGGCGCGCGGCTCGTTCCTGGTGTCCAAGGCAGCGGCAGCCGTGATGGTCGAGCAGGGCATGGGCGGGGACGTCGTCTACATCTCCAGCAAGAACAGCGTCTTCGCCGGACCGAACAACATCGCCTACGGGGCCAGCAAGGCCGACCAGGCGCACCAGGTCCGGCTGCTCGCCGCAGAGCTCGGGGCGCACGGGATCCGGGTCAACGGCATCAACCCCGACGGAGTCGTCCGCGGTTCCGGGATCTTCGCCAGCGGCTGGGGCGCCAACCGGGCAGCGGTCTACGGTGTCGAGGAGTCGAAGCTCGGCGAGTTCTACGCCCAGCGCACGCTGCTCAAGCGGGAGGTCCTGCCCGAGCATGTCGCCGACGCCGTCTTCGCGTTGACGGGCGGAGAGCTGTCCCAGACCACCGGACTGCACGTCCCGGTGGACGCCGGCGTCGCGGCAGCGTTCCTGCGATGACGCCGGACCGGCTGCAGCTGCAGCCCTCGCACGCCGCCGAGATGGCCAGGGTCAGCCCTCGCCGGACCAGGATCGGCCTGGTGGCCGGCGGGCTCGGTGCGTACTGGCCCCAGTTCCCGAACCTGCTGCCCCAGCTGCGGGTCTCCGCCGCCAGGGTGAGCGAACGGATGCGGCAGCTCGACTGCGACGTCGTCGACGCGGGATTCATCTCGGACGCCCAGGACGGCGCGCGGGCGGCTGAACAGCTCCGCGAGGCCGGCTGTGACCTGATCGTGTCGTTCCTCACCACCTACATGACCGCAACCATGCTGTTGCCGATCGCACAACGGGCCGGCGCCCCCGTACTCGTGATCAACCTGCAGCCCAGTGAGGTCATGGACCACGCGACCTTCGGTACCGGGGAGTGGCTCGCCTACTGCGGTGCCTGTCCGCTGCCCGAGATCGCCAACACGTTCCTGCGTGCCGGGGTCGAGTTCCGTTCCGTATCAGGCTTTCTCGAGGAGGAGCGGGCCTGGGCCAAGATCACCGGGTGGGTCAAGGCTGCCGGCATCCGTGGTGCGCTCCGGCAGGCCCGGCACGGCCTGATGGGTCACCTCTACCCCGGGATGCTCGACGTCTCCACCGATCTGACGCTGGTGTCCGTACACCTCGGTGGCCACATGGAGGTGGTCGAGTTCGACGACCTGAGGGTACGGGTCGAGGCGGTGACGGACGCGCAGGTCAGCGATCGGCAGGACCTCGCCCGCGAAGTCTTCACCGTCGACGACAGCGTCGACGAGAGCGACTTCCGTTGGGCGGCACAGGTCTCCGTCGGGCTGGACCAGCTGGTCGAGGACTTCGCGCTGGACAGCATCGCCTACTACCACCGCGGGCTCGAGGGCGAGAAGCACGAACGCCTCGGCGCCGGAATGATCCTCGGTGCCTCTCTGCTCACCGCACGCGGGATCCCCGTCGTCGGGGAGTACGAGCTGCGGACCTCCCTCGCGATGCTCGTCATGGACCGTCTCGGTGGCGGCGGGTCGTTCACCGAGTTCCAGGCCCTGGACTTCAACGCCGGTGTCGTCGAGATGGGCCACGACGGACCAGCGCACCTGGCGATCAGCGAAGGCAAACCCTTGCTGCGCGGCCTGGGCATCTACCACGGCAAGCGTGGCTACGGCGTCTCCGTGGAGTTCGACGTCAAGCATGGCCCGGTCACGGCGTTCGGCATCGGGCAGCGCCGTGACGGCGCCTACGTCTTCGTCGCCTCCGAGGGCCAGGTCGTGGACGGCCCGCTGCTGCAGATCGGCAACACCACGTCCCGGGTCGACTTCGGCTGCAACCCCGGCGAGTGGACAGATGCCTGGAGTGCCAGCAGCATCGGCCATCACTGGTCCCTCGGGACCGGCCACCGGCTGGCCGAGCTGCGGGCGACAGCCGACCTGCTCGGCCTCGACCTGGTCGAGGTCCGGCTTTGACCGACCCGGTCTTCGTCGCTGCCGACCTCGGCGCCTCGAGCGGCAGGGTGGTTGCCGGCCGCGTCAGCAGGGGAGGCGTCGAGCTGCACGAGGTCAATCGCTTCGCCAACCAGCCGGTACGCGTCGGCGGGACCCTGCACTGGGACATCGTTGCGCTCTACCGCGGAGTGCTCGACGGTCTCCGCGCTGCCGGTCGCGAGCTCGGATCGGTCGCCTCCGTCGGCGTCGACACCTGGGCCGTCGACTACGGCCTCCTGGACTGGGACGGCGAGCTCATCGGGCTGCCCGTGCACTACCGGGACAGCCGTACCGACCGGGTGATGGATTGGGTGCTCAGCGAGGTGCCGGCTGCGGAGCTCTACGCCGTGACCGGCATCCAGCTGTTGCCGTTCAACACGCTGTTCCAGCTGGTGTCCGCCCGCGACACCGCAGCACTGGCCACCGCGCGGACCCTGCTGATGCTGCCGGACCTGCTGACCTACTGGCTGACCGGCGAGATCGGCGCCGAGGTGACGAACGCCTCGACCAGCCAGCTGTACGACGTCCGCGCCGGCACCTGGTCCGATGAGCTGATCGCCCGCTTCGAGCTGCCGATGCGGCTGTTCCCCCCGCTTCGGCGACCGGGTGACGCCGCCGGCTCGCTGACCGGGGAGGTACTGGAGCAGACCGGCCTCACCGGACCCGTGCCGGTGATCGCGGTGGGGACCCACGACACCGCCTCCGCCATCGTCGCGATCCCTGCCCGCGGGCCGGACTTCGCCTACATCTCCTGCGGCACCTGGAGTCTCGTCGGTGTCGAGCTGGAGGGACCGGTGCTGACCGACGCTGCCCGAGAGGCCAACTTCACCAACGAGGTGGGTGTCGACGGGACCATCCGGTTCCTGCGCAACGTCATGGGCCTGTGGTTGCTGCAGGAGTGCCTGCGCACGTGGGCCGGGCAGGGGTTGCCGGTGGACCTGCCGGCGTTGCTCGAGGAGGCGGCCAGGGCGACCCCGTTCGGCGCGCTGGTGGACCCCGACGCACCCGGGTTCCTGGCACCCGGTGACATGCCGGCGCGGATCGCCGCCTACTGCAGGGACTCCGGGCAGACACCGCCATCGGGTGCCGGCGGGCTGGTGCGCTGCATCCTGGACAGCCTGGCGCTGGCCTACCGGGGCGCTGTACGGGAGGCCTCCGAGCTGTCCGGCCGCAGCATCGGCGTCGTGCACCTGGTCGGTGGCGGTGCCCGCAACTCGCTGCTGTGCCAGCTGACCGCCGACGCCTGCGAGCTGCCGGTCCTCGCCGGTCCGGTCGAGGCGGCGGCGCTCGGCAACATCCTGGTCCAGGCAAGGGCACACGGGACGATCGCGGGCGGACTGGCCGACCTGCGGACCCGCAGTGAGGCGCTGCGCCGCTACGAGCCGGGGGACCGGACCCCGTGGAGTCGGGCTGCATCAAGGTACGAGCAACTCCGCCGGGCATGAGTCGCGCTCGCGTGGCGCTCGCGGGCGGGCGAACCTGCAGCTCGTCGCCCCGGACGACTGGGTGGCTTCCGCCCAAAGAGAATCTTCAATGTTTTCAAGGGTTCTGGCTTCTAGTACGGAAACTGTCGGACCCGTTGTCTAGTGTCCTTGGTATGGACGACGACGTGCGTGACACCGAGTGGGCTGAGGCCCCGTGGTGGCTCGACGCTGTCGCCGAGGCCGACACGATGGACTGCCCGGAGCAGTGGGCCGCATCAGGTGAGCTGGGGCCGATGTCGGTGGACGAGACCCTGCACGCGATCCGCGCGGCCGGCCCCGGCCCGGAGTCGGCCCGGCTGCTGGTGTCGCTGCGTGGGCAGCCCCTGACCGGCGAGCAGAAGCTGACCGTGGTCGAGCTGTGGCAGCCGCAGCTCGGCTGGACCACCGGCGCCGAGCAGGCCGCGGTGTTCGACCTGGTCGGCCCGGACCCGGACCCGGCGGATCCGAGCACCCCGGCCGCTGCGGAGTTCGCCTCCCTGGAGCTGGCCGCGGCGCTGAACGTGACGCCGGGTCACGCCG
>JAWWOM010000115.1:0-4211 GCA_033851655.1 Frankiales bacterium | reverse complement strand
GAGCAGGCCGCGGTGTTCGACCTGGTCGGCCCGGACCCGGACCCGGCGGATCCGAGCACCCCGGCCGCTGCGGAGTTCGCCTCCCTGGAGCTGGCCGCGGCGCTGAACGTGACGCCGGGTCACGCCGCCGGCCGGGTCCGCAAGGCCCGGCTGATGGCCGGCGCCTTCGCCGCGACCGGGCGGGCGCTCGCCGCCGGTGCGCTGGACCCCTACCGGGTCTGGCTGATCACGCAGACCCTGACCACCGTCACCGCGCAGGTCGCGGAGCAGATCCAAGCGGAGATCGTCCCGGTGGCCGCGACGATGACCGGGCACCAGCTGCGCAAGGCGCTGCGGGAAGCAGCCCGCAACGCCGACCCGGAGTGGGGGGTGCGGATGTTCGCCAAGGCCCGCAAGTCCCGCCGGGTCGGTTTCGACCACCGCGGCACCGACGGCCTGGTGCTGATGTACGCCTACCTGCCACCGGTCGAAGCGATCGCGATCGAACAGCACCTGCAGCACACCGCCAACGCCACCCACACCACCAACACCGGCGGCACCACCCACGCCGCCGGCACCGACCCCGGCGATGAGCGCACCGCCGACGAACGGATGGCCGACGCCCTGATCGGCTGCGTGCTCGGCACCACCCCCGGCGACCCGACCAGCCCACTCGCCCCGACAGTGATCGTCCAGCTGCTGGTCTCGCTGCCGACCCTGCTCGGCCTGCGCCAGGACACCGGTGAGCTGGTCGGCCACGGCCGGATCCCGGCCGGGATGGCCCGCGAGCTCGCCACCGACGCCGAGTTCCAACGGATGGTCTACGACCCGGTCGACGGGCACCTGCTCGACTACAAGACCCGGACCTACCGACCACCCAAGGGCCTCGAGGACTACCTCCGGGCCCGGGACCGGCACTGCCGATACCCCGGCGCCACCCGAGCAGCCGCCGACACCGACCTCGACCACACAAAACCCTTCCACCACCACCCCGACCCCGAGCAGGACGACGTCCCCGAGTCCGACCCAGGCGGCAGCACCTCCGCCGACAACCTCGCCTGCCTGTCCCGGCACGCCCACCGGGCGAAGACCCACGGCCACTACCAAACCCGGCAGGACCCCGACGGCACCCTGCACCTGACCACCCCACTCGGGCGCACCTACACCACCAAACCCTGGGACTACCGACCCGACAGCGAACGCTGACAGCAAGCCGCCCGAGGCCTTGGCCGACCGGATGTCTAGGCGGCAGCGTTGGGGGTTCCGAGCAGGATCGGCAGCACGTCCGCCGCCCGGCCGGGCCGGCCGGTCAGGTAGCCCTGCACCTCGTCGCAGCCGAGCTCGGTGAGCATGTCCAGCTGTTCCTGCAGCTCGACGCCCTCGGCCACGACCCGAAGGCCGAGGCCGTGCGCCAGGGTGAGGACAGTGCCGACGATGACGGCGTCCTCAGCGTCGTCCTGCATCGACATGATGAAGGAGCGGTCGATCTTCAGCGCGTCGACGGCGAAGCGCCGGAGGTAGGCGAGCGAGGAGTAGCCCGTGCCGAAGTCGTCGATCGAGAGCTGGATGCCGCAGCCACGGAGCTCCTGCAGGACCCGTACCGAGCTGTCCGTGTCGGCCATCAGCATGCTCTCGGTGATCTCGAACCACAGCGCGCCGGCCGGCAGGCCGGTCCGCCGCAGCACCGCCTCGACCTCCCGGACGAGATAGGGGTCGGCGAGCTGGCGGGCCGAGAGGTTGACCGCGACGGTCAGGTCGCGCAGCCGGGGGTGGGCTGACCGCCAGGCGACGGTCTGGACACACGCCTCCTCCAGCACCCGCAGACCGAGGGCCAGGATCAGCCCGCTCTCCTCGGCCACCGGGATGAACTCGGCGGGGGAGACCGACCCGAGGTCAGGGTGGTCCCAGCGCAGGAGTGCCTCGGTGCTGACGACCCGGCCGGAGCGCACCTCGATGACCGGCTGATGAGCGACCCAGAACTGGTTGGTGTACAGCGCCATCCGCAGGTCCTCGCCCAGCCTCAGCCGCCGTACGGCACCCGCCCTGAGCTCGGCGTCGAAGAGCTCGTGCCGGCCGCGCCCATGCTCCTTTGCCTGGTACATCGCGACATCGGCGTCGCGGAGCAGGTCTTCCGCGGTGTTGCCGACCTGCCGACCGGCCACCACCACCCCGGCGCTGGCGCCCACGACGAGCAGCCGGTCGACGATCCGGAACGGCTCGTCGAGGGCTGACCGCAGCCGAGCCGCCAGGGCGGTCGCCGCCACGACGTCGCTCGTCGTACGGCTCACGACGATGAACTCGTCCCCGCCCAGCCGCCCCACGACGTCATGCGGCCCGGCGGCCAGCCGGAGCCGTTCCGCCACCAGCCGGAGCACCTCGTCCCCGATGCCGTGACCGAGGGAGTCGTTGACCGCCTTGAAGTGGTCGAGGTCGATGAAGACGACCGTCAGGCCGTCCTCGTCCCGTTGCAGCCCGGCCAGCCCGTCGTCGAGTGCACGGACGATCACGCTGCGGTTGGCCAGCGAGGTGAGCGGGTCGTGGGTGGCGTCGTGCAGCAACAGGGCCGCCGCAATGCGGCGCTTGGTGATGTCGGTGAAGGACAGGACGACGGGGTAGGGCGGCTCGCCGGGATCGACCATCGGCTGTGCGCTCACGGAGAGCCACAGCGGCTCGCCGTACTTGCCGTGCATGCCCACGACCATGTCCTGGACCGTGCGCCCGAAGGCCACGCCGTTCAGCCGGTTCCCCCCGGTGAACGGGGTCCCGTCCTCCGCCCACATCGGCAACCGGTCGAGCACGCTGCCCACCAGTCGGTTGCGGCCCTGGCCGAGCAGCCGCTCGGCGGACGGGTTGGCGGACTCGATGACCCCGGTCGCCCCGGTGACGACGATGCCTTCCTCGAGCGACGCCACGACCATGGCGTACTGCTGCTCCGCCCGCAGCTGTGCCGTCCTGTCCGAGCAGACGATGACCGCGCCGGTGCACTGGTCATGGGCGTCCCGCAGCTGCGAGACGGAGACCCGGACGGTGACCACCTGCCGATCCCCGCGCTGGTGCTGCACCTCACGACTCTGCCCGACCGGCGGCAGCGGACCGAGCAGCGGCCCGACCGGCCGGCCGGCCGCCTCGGCGCTGGACAACCCGTAGATGGCCTCGGCCGCGGGGTTCCAGCTGGTCACCAGGCCGAGCCGGTCGACGGCGATGATGCCTTCCGAGACGTTGGCCGACATCGCGGCCAGGGCGGCCTGGTGCAGCAGCGCAGTCTCCGCAGCCTTGAAGTCCCGCAGGTCGCGCAGGATCACCTGCATCGCCGGGCGGCCCTGCCAGGTCGTCCGTACCGAGGTGGACTCGACGACCGAGATCGAGCCGTCGAGGGCGACCAGCCGGATCTCCGCCGGCTCGCTCACCGCACCGGGCTGCTCGAGCTTCTTGATCCGGGCCAGCATCTGCCCGATGTCGTCGGGATGGACGAACGTCGTGATCGACTGGTCGAGCACCAGAGCGGCGTCCCGCGCGGCGACCAGGGCAAGGCCGGCCCGGTTGGCATAGACGATCAGGCCGCCCTGGTGCACGACGAGGCCGTCCGGGCTGAGCTCAGCGAGCAGCCGGTAGCGGTCCCCGAGGTCGTCGGGCGAGCCGATGCCCTCCGTGAGGTCGTGCGGTGGGTGGAACGTTTCCTGGCCCATCGTTGCAGTATCGGCCCGGATTCCGGGATCGGGAGCCGGATGAACAGATCCGTCCGCCGGCAGCTTTGACATCGGGTCGACTTCGCGGGCGGGGAGTACAGGTTCCCCAACTCTGTATGTCACGGCGGCAAAGTGGCCGGACGTGATGCAGCCGGGCGGCCCTCGGACCGGACAGATCGACCGCCCAGGTCGCCGTACCGTCACGGTGACGGGCGTGCTTCACCTCAGCGGTGGGTGCCGGCCGCCCCCTTTCCTGCCGCGCGCCGTTGGCCCCGTACGGGATGCGGTGTAGAAGTGGAGGCATGCCAGTAACCGGTGAGTACGAGCCGAGCCCCGCGAAGTGGGTCCGCGACCAGGTCGAGCTGTACGAGAGCTCCGGCGGCGCCGAGGGCACCACGCTGCGCGACACCGGCAGACCCGTGGTCGTGGTGACCAGTCTCGGCGCCCGCAGCGGCAAGGTCCGCAAGAACCCGCTGATGCGGGTGGAGCACGGCGGGCGCTACGCGGCCGTCGCGTCACAGGGCGGAGCGCCGACCAACCCGACCT
>JAWWOM010000095.1:0-15647 GCA_033851655.1 Frankiales bacterium | reverse complement strand
GAGGGCGTCGTCGGGCCGGGCGTCGGCGGCGCAGGGGCCGGCGAGCCGTCAGCGGCCGCTGGCGCCCCGGGTGCCGGAGCAGGCGGGGTGTTGGCGGTGTCGATCGCACCGTGCGCGGCCGCGTGAGCGTCCAGCGCCGCCATGATCGTCTCGATCGGCTCGTGCGGGCCGCCCTGGCGCTGGGCGGCGTAGACCGCGGCGCCGAGGTCGTGCAGCAGCGCGTCGGCCGCCCGCTTGGCCTGCATCTCCCCGATCTTGGTCTGGCCCTGCGCCATTCCCTGCTGCGCCTGCTTGGCTACCTGCTCTGCCTGGACCTTGAGCTTGTCCATGAATCCCACGGGGATCGTTCCCTTCCAGAGTGCGTTCAGGAGTCGTACGGGATCAGCCGACACTGCCCGAGAGCAGGCCTCCCAGCGGGCCCTGCTTGTCATCGCCGATGCCCATGTTCTTCTTCAACGACTTGGCCAGCGCGTCGATCGTCATCGACTGCAGGATGACCTGACCGTCGCCCTCGAGCGTGGCCAGGTTGAGGCCCTCCCCGCCGAAGATGGCGTTCATGGCCCCCTGCGCGTTGAGGCTACCGACCCGCTCGACGCCGTACTTCACGGTGTCCTCGAAGGCGACGATGCAACCGGTGTCGACCTGGATCTTGCCGCCGTACTTCGCCGGGTTGAGGTCGATGAAGTTGCCGGCACCGGCGATGAACACGGTGCCCGTACCGGTGAACTTCTCCAGGACGAAGCCCTCGCCGCCCCTGCGCCCGGTCTTGAAGCCGGAGAACGCGATGTCGAAGTTGACCGACGAGTCGGCGGCGACGAAGGCGTCCTTCTCCGCGAACCAGCCGCGGCTGCCGTCCAGCTCGATCGCCCGCATCTCACCGGGCAGCGTGCCGGCGAAGGTCACCAGGCCGCTGCCCCCGACGGCGGTGAAGTACTGGAAGGCCAGGCTCTCGCCGGCCAGCACCCGCTTGCCGACGTCCATGCCGACGGACATGGCCCTGGCGAAAACGCCGCCACCACTGGCCGGCGGAGGTGCAGCGGAGCCTGGCTGACCGGGGTTGCTCGGCTTGCTCAGCCGGGTCTCCATCGAGACGTTGACGGTCTTCCAGAGGAACTTGCCGGCCTCGCAGTAGACGGTCTCACCCGGCCCGAGCTGACAGACCACCATCTGCATCGCGTTGCCGACCAGCTTGTGCGCCACCATGACGACCCCCAGACCAGAAGTTGGTGCCTGTGCGCCCGACCCTACGACCGGCCGGGTCCGGAGGGAACCACCTGCGCGCTCTGGGACACTGGACTCATGGCTCGGGCAGGGGACGGCAACAGCGGTCGGCGCAGGCGTGCGCGTGCCGCTGCCGGCTCCCGCGACGTCGAGGACGAGCCCACGCGTGCCTGGCTCGAGACCGCGCAGAGCTGGCCGGACGGCGACTTTGCCGTACGGCGGGTGTCCGGGTCCGGCGACGGCAAGGTCTACCGGTGCCCCGGGTGCGACCAGGAGATCCGCTCGGCGACCCCGCACGTCGTCGCCTGGCCGGAGGGCCGTCTCGACGACCGGCGGCACTGGCACACCGCCTGCTGGTCCAAGCGACTGCACCGGACGCCGGTTGTGCAGCGCTCGCGCAACGCGCCGCGACTATGACGGGAACGGTCGAGATCGGCCCGCGTACGGTGCTGCCGGCCGACCGGCGTCCGGTCACCTTGCACACCGCTGACGGGCTGAGCCTGGTCGGCGAGCTGGCGCTGCCGCTGGACCGGCCCCCGGTCGCGACGCTGGTCTGCCTGCACCCGTTGCCGACCCATGCCGGCTCGATGGACAGCCACGTCTACCGCAAGGCGGCGTGGCGGCTGCCGGCGCTTGCCGGGATCGCGGTGCTGCGGTTCAACTTCCGGGGCACGACGAGTGTCGAGGGCACCAGCGAGGGTGTGTTCGACGACGGCAGGGCCGAACGCTACGACCTGGCCGCGGCTCTCGACGTCGTGGAGTCCGAGGACCTGCCGCCCCCCTGGGTGGTGGGCTGGTCCTTCGGTACGGAGGTCGCCTTGCGCTGGGCGCACGAGGACGGCTCGGTCCTCGGCGCGATCCTGCTCTCGCCGCCGCTGCACCGCGCCGGCGACGACGACCTGCGTGCCTGGGCGGCGAGTGGCAAGCCGATGACGGTGCTCGTACCGGAGCTGGACGACTATCTCCGTCCGCCTGAGGCCCGGCAGCGGTTCGCCCTGGTGCCCCAGGCCGACGTGATCGGCATCGAAGGGGCGAAGCACCTGTGGGTGGGGGAGCGGTTCGTCCGGACAGCCCTCACGGAGATCGTCCGCCGGGTCTCCCCGGCTGCACTGCCGCTGCCGACGTCCTGGCCGGCCTAGCACCGGCGGTCAGGGGCTGAGCATCCCGGCCGGCAGCTCGTCCGGCGGTTCGGCCGGAGCAGGGATCGGCCTGGTGGCCGAGGCGGGCAGCAGGGCTGCGGACTTCTCCACCTCGAGCAGCGACTCGCTGGCCCGCTCGCTGTCGTAGGCCACCCGGCCACCGCGGACGCCGAACAACCGCTTGGACAACAGGATGTAGAGCACGAAGCCGACGTTGACCAGGAAGACGACGAACTTCGTCGCCGTGACGCCCTTGGCCATCTCGTAGATCTCGAGCGGCAGGCCGGCGGAGGTCGCCACGACGGCGAGGTACTCGGCCCAGCGGCGCAGCAGCCACAAGCCGATGGCCTCGGCCAGCTCGACCACCCCGTAGCCGATCAGCCCGACGCCGATCCAGGTCAGCGTGGCGGAGTCGAGCGTGAGGTAGTGCCGGATCGTCGAGACCAGGCCGGAGTCGTTGAGGTCGTAGTTGAACGCGTGGGCCGCGTCCTGCCAGCGCGGGAGGTGGTCCTCGAAGTAGCGCGACAGCTCGGCTTCGGAGCTCCGGAACCAGAACACCGCGAAGGCTGCCGCGAGGACGGCCACCCCGCGGACGCCGCGCTCCACGGCCAGCAGCCGCAGGATGAACGCGTCGCGCAGGGCCCCGCCGCGGAGCAGGATGGGCGCCTCGTCGGCGGGACCCCGCCGGCGGGGCTCGCCGATGACGAACAACCCGCAGCGCAGGCACCGCCAGCTCTCGCCCGACGGGGTCGGCACGTGCAGCCGTTCGCGCAGGGCAGTCTCGTCGGGGGCGTACGTCTCGTGGCCGTGCCGTGCACACGCCCGTAGATCCCAGTCCCTCACGCCGTCAGCGTAGCGGCGAACCTCCGCCGCATCCGGCGGTTACGCAGGGTGCTGGTCGTCCTCGTCGGGCTCCCACAGGTCGCGCGTACGTACCCAGTCCTGGTCCAGCAGGTTGGGGTTCTCCGGCATCGGCACCGAGGGGTCGATACGCACCCGCACCTTGACCTTGTGCCGGCCCCTGCCGCGGATCTCCGTACGGAACCCCCTGCGCCGCCAGTGCAGGTCGTTCCACGCGGCAGCGACGAGCAACACCGCGATCAGCGCGAGGAACACCCAGACAACGACCACGGGGCCAGCGTACGCAGCCAATTGGATGCTTGCCGAAAAGCAAGTATCATGGTGGCAACACCTTCGAAAGGACCTGCCGTGCCGGTTCCGACCGCCCGCGAGACCGACGTCGTCATCGACGCCGAGTCGGTGGCCCGGCTGCGCCTGACCATCGGCCGGCTGGCCCGCCAGATGCGGGTCTCGGCCACCCATGCCGGTCTGACCCCGAGCCAGATGTCGGTGCTCAACACGGTCGTCCGGCAGGGCCCGCTCCGGCTGGCCGAGCTGCAGAGCATCGAGGCGGTCAACCCGACCATGCTGTCCAGGATCGTCGGCAAGCTCGAGGACGCCGGCCTGATCACCCGCGTCGGCGACCCCGTCGACAGGCGGGTCGTGACGGTCGCGGTCACGCCGGCCGGTCGCCGCACCCAGGAGCAGGTCCGCGACGACCGGAACAAGCTGCTGACAGCCCTGCTCCGAGGCCTGCCACCGGAGCAGGCGGCCGCCGTGATCGCCGCGCTGCCGGCGCTGGAGGCGCTCTCGCTCGGGCTGACCTCATGAGCTGGCTGCGCAACCTGCGTCACCAGACGTTCTCCTCGCTCGCCATCCCCAACTACCGTCGCTATGTCGTCGGGCAGTCGATCTCGCTCGTCGGCACCTGGATGCAGTCGGTCGCCCAGGGCTGGCTGGTCTACACGCTGACCAACTCGGCCACGGCGTTGGGCCTGGTCATCGCGCTGCAGACCCTGCCGGTGCTGCTGCTCGGACCCTACGCCGGAGTGGTCGCGGACCGGGTGGACAAGCGCAAGCTGATGATCGTCCTGCAGGCGCTGATGGGCGTGATCGCCCTGGTGCTGGGTCTGCTCACGGTGACCCACGTCGTCACCCTGTGGGAGGTCTACCTGCTGGCAGTGCTGCTCGGGCTGAACAACACGTTCGAGAACCCCGCGCGGCAGTCGTTCGTGCTCGAGATGGTCGGCGCCAAGGACCTGCGCAACGCGGTCAGCCTCAACTCGGTCCTGGTCAACGTCGCCCGGGCCGTCGGCCCCGCCATCGCGGGTCTGCTGATCACGCTCGGCGGCACCGGCATCTGTTTCCTGCTCAACGCGGCGAGCTTCGGTGCCGTCGTCGCCTCGCTCTGGTTCATGGACCTCAGCGCGCTGCAGCCGTCCCGCCCCGCCTCGCGGGCCAAGGGGCAGCTGCGGGAGGGGCTGCGCTACGTCCGGCGCGAGCCCGAGCTGTTCGTACCGCTCGTCATGATGGCCCTCGTCGGCTGCCTGGCCTACGAGTTCCAGGTCGTCCTGCCCGTGCTGGCCAAGGCAACTCTGCATGGTGGTGCGCAGGAGTACGGGTTCCTCACCGGCGCGATGGGTGCGGGCGCCGTCGTCGGTGGCCTGTGGACCGCAGCGCGCGGCCGCACCGGTCTGCGGCCGATGATCACGACCTCGTTCATCTTCGGCGTCCTCATCCTGGCGGCCGCACTGGCTCCGACCACCGGAGTCGAGCTCGTGGTCATGGCCTTCGTCGGCGCCGGCAGCGTCAGCTTTCTGGCCAAGGGCAACAGCAGCCTCCAGCTGGCGTCCGCGCCGGAGATGCGCGGCCGGGTCATGGCTCTGTGGGCGGTGGCATTCCTTGGCTCAACCCCCATCGGGGGACCGATCGCCGGTTATGTCAGTGCCACGCTCGGCGCCCGGGCCGGGCTCGTCATGGGGGCTGCATCGTGCTTCGTCGCCGGAGGCTTCGGACTGTTCGTCCTACGGCGCGCCGCTGTCACGGCGGCCGCTGAGAACATCGAGGAGCCAGTGCCGGTCAGGGTCTGATCTCCGTCCCGCCGCGGCCGGGCGCTCGGTGAACCGGCCATGTCCGGGGACTATACCCGACAATTTCACTGAGATTACTTGACAATGGCGGGAGAAGTCAGCAGGGTAGGCGTATGTCCACCGCAGTCACCCTGACTCGACGCCGCGCCGTCGACCTCGCGCGGGTGTGCAGCTGTCGGTGTCGTCGCGCATAGCGCGACCTTCCCCGTACGACCATGGTTCCGTCGAGCCTCCGCACCGCGCGCCGATCCGGCGCCCGGTCTTCTTGCGCTGCGCTCGAACCCCCCTCTGACGTCGGCACGTGTCGATGTCCCCTGCTGCGAAGGATCTGTAGTGCGTACAAGACCGTCTGTCCTCATCCCCGGCATTGCCGCCCTGGTCGGCGTCCTCGCCCTGTCGGGCTGCGGAGGATCGGCCAAGGCGACGCCGGCTGCGGCCTCCGCCGGCTCGGGCAGTCCCGAGAAGCTCACCCTGCGCTACCAGGGGTCAGCCAACGCGGTGTCCCTGCCGGAGCTCGCCGCGGACCTCGGCTACCTCGGAAAGGTCAAGCTGGACTGGGTCGGCAACACGATCAGCGGACCGCAGGACATCCAGTCCGCCGCCACCAACCAGACCGACTTTGGGGGCGCCTTCAGCGGTGCCGTGGTCAAGCTGATCGAGGCCGGCGCGCCGGTGAAGGCGGTCATCAACTACTACGGCGAGGACGCCAAGAGCTTCAACGGTTACTACGTGAAGGCCGACTCACCCCTCCACTCCGCGCGTGACCTGATCGGCAAGACCATCGGCGTCAACGTCCTCGGCGCCCATGCCGAGGCGGTCATCGACACCTACCTGCAGCAGAACGGACTGACACCGGCCGAGATCAAGCAGGTCCAGCTGGTCGTCGTCCCGCCGAACGACACCGAGGAGGCGGTCCGCAAGGGCCAGGTCACGGTCGGAGCACTCGGCGGTGTGCTCCAGGACCATGCCGTGGCGACCGGCGGGCTGCGCAGGCTGTTCAGCGACTACGGGATCTTCGGTGCGTTCGACGGCGGCCAGTACGTGCTGCGCAACGACTTCATCAAGAAGTACCCGAACACTGCGAAGATCTTCGTCACCGGCGTGGCCAAGGCGATCGAGTGGGAGCGGTCGACGCCCAAGGACCAGGTGATCGCCGAGTTCACCAAGATCATCACTGGCCGGAACCGCAAGGAGAGCACCGCCAACCTGAAGTACTGGAAGAGCGTCGGCATCCCGGCCAAGGGCGGTGTCATCACCGACAAGGACTTCACCCAGTGGACGGGCTGGCTGAGCTCGGCCGGTGTGGTCAAGGGCACCCTCACCCCGTCGAAGTACTACACCAACGCACTGAACGGCCTGGCCACGGCGGCGACGTCATGAGCCGGCCGCGGATCAGCCTCCGGTCGGTGACCAAGAAGTTCACCGTGCGGCCGAGTCAGGATCAGCCTCGGGAGCGTACTCTCGTTGCCCTGCAGGACTTCTCGCTCGATGTCGCGGCAGGTGAGTTCCTCGCCCTGGTCGGGCCCAGCGGCTCCGGCAAGTCGACGCTGCTCGACCTGTTGGCCGGGCTGACAAGACCGACCAGCGGGCAGGTCGAGGTGGACGGCCGTACGGTCGACGGTCCTGGGCTGGACCGGGCGGTGGTGTTCCAGCAGTACGCGCTCTTCCCGTGGCGCACGGCACGGGCCAACGTCGAGTTCGGCCTGGAGGCCAGTCGGGTGCCGCGCCGGCAGCGGGCGGCCAGGGCGAACGAGTATCTCGACCTGGTCGGGCTGGCCGGATTCGGCGAGCGCTACCCACACGAGCTCTCCGGAGGGATGAAGCAGCGGGTGGCCATCGCCCGCAGCCTCGCCTACGAGCCGGACATCCTGCTGATGGACGAGCCGTTCGCGGCGCTCGACGCGCAGACTCGCGAGCAGCTGCAGGACGAGCTGCTGCGGATCTGGCGGGCGACCGGCAAGACGGTCGTGTTCATCACGCACTCCATCGACGAGGCGGTCTATCTCGGACAGCGGGTGGCCGTGCTGACCTCACGGCCTGGCCGACTCAAGCGGGTCGTCGAGCTGCCGACCGGCGGGTGGGGAGCCGGCTCCGACGTCCGCTCCAGCCCGGAGTTCGTGCACTACCGGCACCAGATCTGGGAGCTGCTCCACGACGAGGTGGTCCGGGCGCAACAGGCGAACCATCAGCGCATCCAGCTCGACGACCAGGATCGGAGCGTGGCCTGATGTCGACGATCAGCGAGGTCGAGACACGCGCGCCAGCAGGAGCTCTCGAGTCGGACCCGGAGGTGGCGGCGCCCACGCTGGCGGGTCGCTCGGTGCGCTTCCTTGGCCGCGCCGCGTACAAGTCGGCGGCCTTGGCGCTGTTCTTCCTGCTCTGGGAGTTCGGCCCGAACCTGCTCGACTCCTCCACCCGGGTCTTCCTGCCGCCGCTGCATGAGGACCTTCAGGCCTGGTGGACCCTGCTGGAGAACGGCGGCCTCTGGACCCAGCTCTCCGCGAGCCTGACCCGTTCGGCCACCGGGTTCGGTCTGGCGATCGGCGCAGCCGTCCCGTTGGGACTCGTCATCGCCTGGTACCGCCCGGTCGCCGACTTCCTCAACCCGCTGCTCGAGCTGTTCCGGAACACCGCGGCGCTGGCCCTGCTCCCCGTCTTCACGCTGCTGCTCGGCATCGGAGAGACCTCGAAGATCGCCATCATCGCCTATGCCAGCTTCTTTCCGGTCCTGCTCAACACCATCGCCGGTGTCAAGACCGTCGACCCGCTGCTGGTCCGCGCGGCGCGAACGATGGGCCTGTCCAGCCCACGCATGTTCCAGAAGGTCGTGCTGCCTGCGGCGGTGCCCACCATCTTCACCGGCATCCGGATGGCAGGTGCCGCCAGCATCCTCGTCCTGATCGCGGCAGAGATGGCCGGAGCCAAGGCGGGCCTTGGCTACCTCATCATCAATGACCAGAGCAGCTTCCTGATCCCCGAGATGTACGCCGGCATCCTCACCATCTCGGTCCTGGGCCTGGTCATCAACGGCGCTCTGGTCCGACTGGAGAGCCATTTCTCCCGCTGGCGCACCGGCTCAGCAGCCGTCCGCTAGCTCCCGTACCCCCTGAGCACGAACTGGAGTCCCACCTGTGTCCAGCACCCGAAAGCAGCTGCACCTGAACGCGTTCATCATGGGCAACGGCCACCACGAGGCCGCGTGGCGCCACCCGCGTACCGACCCACGCAAGGCACTGACCCTGCAGCACTACGTGGAGATTGCCAGGACCGCGGAGCGGGGCAAGCTCGACTCGCTCTTCCTCGCTGACGGCGTGGCCCTGTTCGGCAACGTGAAGTACAACGCCCACAGCCCTTTCGAGCCCCTCACCCTGCTCTCGGCGCTGGCCGCCGTGACCAGCCGGGTCGGTCTCATCTCGACCGCTTCCACGACCTACAACGAGCCCTACCACCTGGCCCGCAAGTTCGCCTCGCTGGACCACCTCAGCGGGGGCCGGGCCGGCTGGAACATCGTCACGTCCGCCGGACAGGACGAGGCGCGGAACTTCAACCTCGACAAGCGACCGGACCACGAGCTGCGCTACGAACGCGCCACCGAGTTCGTCGAGCTGGTGCAGAACCTCTGGGACTCCTGGGAAGACGAGGCACTGCTGGTCGACCGTGCGGCCGGGGTGTTCGCCGACACCGACCGCATCCACACGGTGGACCACGTGGGCAAGCACTTCCAGGTCCGCGGACCGCTGAACACCAGCCGTCCGGTCCAGGGCCATCCCCTGATCGTGCAGGCCGGGTCCTCTGAGACCGGCAAGGAGTACGCGGCCCGGTTCGCCGAGGCGGTCTTCACGGCACAGCAGACGTTCGAGGACGGCAAGGCGTTCTACGACGACGTGAAGGCCCGGGTGGGCCACCATGGCCGAAGCCCCGACCAGATCAAGATCCTGCCCGGCATCAGCCCGGTCATCGGCAGGACCGAGCAGGAGGCCCGCCAGCGCGAGGCTGAGCTGAACGCCCTGATCACACCCGAGTACGGCGTACGACAGCTGTCGAACATCCTCGACCACGACCTGTCCGGCTATCCGCTGGACGGCCCGCTGCCCGACGTCGGCGCGCACACCGAGGGCCAGCAGAGCCGTTTCGAGCTGGTGGTTTCCTTGGCCCGCAAGGAAAACCTCACCATCCGCCAGCTGATCGAGCGCCTGGCCGGGGGCCGCGGGCACCGGGTCTTCGCCGGGACGCCGACCCAGATCGCCGACCAGCTCGAGCACTGGTTCACCGAGGGTGCGGCCGACGGTTTCAACATCATGCCGCCGACGCTGCCGGACGGCCTGACCGATTTCGTCGACCTGGTCGTCCCGGAGCTCCAGCGGCGCGGCCTGTTCCGTACCGACTACACCGGCAGCACGCTGCGCGACCACTACGGGCTCGCCCGCCCCACCAACCGGTTCACCACCCTGAAGAAGGAGACAGCAGCATGACCGCACTTGCCCAGAGGCTCGAGACGCGCAAGCTCACCGCCCGCATCGGGGCCGAGATCATCGGTCTGGACCTCGGCCAGCAGCTCGACGACACCACCGTCAGCTGGCTGCGATCGGCACTGAACGAGCACAAGGCACTGGTGTTCCGCAACGCGGGGATCGACGACGCCGGCCAGCAGCGCTTCGCCTCGTACTTCGGGCCGTTGACCAAGGCCCACCCGACCGTCCCGTCCCTGGAGGGTGCCCCGGCGATCCTGCCGGTCGACAGCGAGCAGGGCCGGGCCAACAACTGGCACACCGACGTCACCTTCGTCGTCAACCCGCCGCAGGCCAGCACCCTGCGCAGCCTCACCGTGCCGTCGTACGGTGGGCAGACCCTGATCGCCAGCTCCGCCGGCGCGTACCGGGACCTGCCGCAGGTGCTCCGCGACTTCGCCGACACGCTGTGGGCGGTGCACACCAACGACTACGACTACGCCGTCCCGGACAACCTGCAGCAGGCCGGCGCGGAGGAGCGCCGGGCGATCTTCACGTCGACCAAGTTCGAGACCGTGCACCCCGTCGTACGGGTCCACCCGCTGACCGGCGAGCGGGGCCTGTTCATCGGCGGTTTCGCGCAGCGGATCGTCGGCCTGTCCAACACCGAGTCGCGGGACGTCCTGCGGCTGCTCCAGGCCTACGTCACCCGACCGGAGAACGTGCTGCGGGTCTCGTGGGAGCCCAACCAGCTGGTGCTGTTCGACAACCGGATCACCCAGCACTACGCCGTCGACAACTACGACGACCAGCCGCGGCGGCTGAACCGGGTCACCGTCGCCGGCGACATCCCCGTCGGGGTTGCCGGCACGCCGAGCCGGTCCCTGGTCGGGGACGCCTCCGGCTACTCCACGGTCGTACGGGTGGCCTGAGCGACGACCAGCTGTCCAGCTGTCCAGGGGCCGCCGCCGCGGCCCCCGGACAGCTGGACACCGCCATCACTCAGCCGCCACAGCACGGCCATGTGGGCATGGGCGTGCCGACCCGGGCGTTGTGGGGTACTGCCCCCGGGACCCGCCCAGCACCGGGCGGGGCGACGGGTGACCGACGGACAAGGCAGGATGGACGCATGAAGATCGACCCCACAGACATTCGGCTGGCGGGTGCCGTCCCGCTCAACCCCCGCCCGGCCCCAGCCGCCCCCGCCCCCTCGCTCCCGGTGACCGCGCCCAACGGAGCCGTCACCGTCATCGACGTGACCGAGGCGACGTTCGAGGCCGAGGTGCTCGCCCGCTCGCAGCAGGTGCCGGTCGTCATCGACTTCTGGGCCGACTGGTGCGGACCGTGCAAACAGCTGTCCCCGGTGCTGGAGCGGCTCGCGGCGGCCGGTGGCGGTGCCTGGGTCCTGGCCAAGATCGACGTCGACGCCAACCCGAGGCTGGCGCAGGCCGCGCAGGTCCAGGGCATCCCGGCGGTCAAGGCGGTCATCAAGGCGCAGGTCGTCGGCGAGTTCACCGGTGCGGCGCCCGAGGCGCAGGTCCGCGCCTGGGTCGCGGACGTGCTCAAGATGGGTGCCGAGCTGGGCCTGCCTCCCGCTGACGGCGCCGCGCTGCCGGAGCCGGAGGAGCCGACGCCCGGCTACCTGCTCGAGGCGGACGAGGCGCTCTCGCGTGACGACCTCCCCGGCGCGATCGCCGCGTTCAGCACCGAGATCGCCGCCAACCCCGGCAACGACGACGCCAAGGCCGGACTCGCCCAGCTCGAGCTGATGCTGCGGATCGGTGATGCCGACCTGGCAGCGACACGGGCCGCCGCCCAGGCAGACCCGGACAACCTCGAGACCAACTTGCTGCTGGCCGACCTCGAGCTCGGCGCCGGTGACCTGGAGGCCTCCTTCGGGCGGCTGCTCGACGTCATCCGCAAGGGCCCAGGTCCCGAGCGCGAGGCCGCCCGCAAGCGGCTGCTCGACCTTTTCCTGGTCGTCGGCGGCGAGCACCCAGCCGTGAGCAAGGCCAGGCGCGACCTCACCACCGCCCTGTTCTGACGGGCACCGCCCGCAACGGAGATCGCTGCGGCAGGTGTGGACCGGGTCCCGTACGGGAACTGCATGCGGCGCTGGCCTGGCCGAAACCGGGCGTACACACGCCGGACATCAGCCGTGCCAGGATGTGCTGCTGCCCAAACGGTCACAAACTGACAAGGGATGTTGCTGATGTCGCGAAGCCGCGTGCGGGCGTTTGCCGGTTTTGTCGGAGCTGTGCTGGCGGCGGGAGTGAGCCTGGTTCCCGTTGCCGCGAACGCCGCGAGTGCACCGACGGTGAGCGGTGTGCCCAAGGCCACCGCGCTCGTGCCGGTCAAGGCGCACCGACTGGCCAACGTGGTGGTCGCCGGTCACGGCGTCACCGTGTTCAAGGCCCTCGGTACGGCCGGCGTTCCGGCCTCCGGGGTGGCGGCAGTCGTGCTCAAGCTGACCGCCTCCAAGCCGGGTGCCAGCGGGGCCCTGGTGGCCTACCCGACCGGCGCCAAGCGGCCGGCGATCCTGTCCGTGTCCTTCGCCGCACGCCATGACGTGACCGGTGTCGTCGTCGTGGTGCCCGGTTCCAAGGGCCGGATCAGCACCGCCAACCTCTCGAGCAAGGGCGTACGGGTCATCCCGACGATCGTCGGCTACTACCGCAAGGTGACCGCGACGTCCGCTGCGCTCACCTACTTCAAGGCGGTCGCACCGCGCCAGGCCGCCTCCGTACGGGTGGCTGCCGGCGGTTCCGTCGCCGTGACCGTCGCCGGTGCCCGCGGGGTGCCCAAGGCAGGTACGGCGGGGGTGGTCCTCGAGCTCTCGGCCCTCACCCCGGCCAAGTCCGGCAGCCTCACCGTCTCCCCGTCCGCCGGGACCAAGTCCAAGGTCACGGCGCTGGCCTTCAAGGCCGGGCGCAACGCCACCAACACGGTCACGGCGCCCGCCGGCAGCAAGGGCCGCGTGATCATCGCCAACCGGTCCAAGGGCGTCGTACGGGTGCGCGTCGACGTGGTCGGCTACCTCATCGCGCTGGCTCCGGCCGGTGGCCGACCGGGCGGCGTCACCCTCGCCCCGCACGCGGGAGGGGTCACCCTGACCTGGCTCGCGGCCAAGACCGATCCCGGCGCCCCCGTCGTCCGCTACGGCGTCATCGTCTCGCAGACCCTGCCCAAGCCGGCCACCAGCACCGTCTACACGGTCGGCCCGGTCCTGGCCCTTGACGTCACCGGGCTGCTCGCCGGTGTCCCGTACCAGTTCCAGGTGTTCGCCGTCACCAAGGAGGGGCGCAGCGCCCCCAGCCCGCTGACCGCACCGGTCGTGCTCAGCCCGCCCGCGGCGCCGACCGGCGTCACCGCTGTCGCCTCGGCCGCCGGATCGGTCACCGTCAGCTGGGTCCACTCCGTGAACGCCGGCCCCCCGGTCCTCGGCTACACGATCACCGGCGCGCACTCGGGGCCGGTCACCGCGCCGGCCACGGCGACCTCGTACACCTTCACCGGGCTGACCCCCGGGCAGACCCTGGTCGCGACCGTGACCGCCAGCAACGCCATCGGTACGTCACCGGCCTCAGCACCGAGCGCGGCCGTCGTCGTGACCGGCGGCCCCGGCACCAACGTCACGTCGCCGGTGTCGGTCGACACCGCCGGCGCCTACCACGGGTCCGGCGTGACGACCGCCACCCCGTCGATCTCGGCTGACGGGCGCTACGTCGTGTTCAGCTCGGTGGCGTCCATCACCGGCGGCGACAACGCCCACCACGCCAACGTCTTCCTGCGTGACCGGCAGACGGGCACCACCACGCTCATCTCCACCCCCGGTGCTGGTGTCTACGGCAACGACGACAGCCTTGATCCGTCGATCTCGCGCGATGGTCGCTTCATCGCGTTCGACTCCAAGGCGTCCAACCTGGTCGCCGGCGACACCAACACCCGGTGGGATGTCTACGTCTACGACACGGTGGGCGCCACGCTGACCCTCGCGTCGGTGGGGACCCTGCCGGAGGGCGCGCAGAGCAAGGACAGCACCCTGCCGGCGCTGTCCGCCGACGGCCGCTACGTCGCCTTCCTGTCCAACTCCGAGGACCTCGTCGCCTCCGAGACCAACCTGTTCCACGGCATCTACGTGCGCGACACCACCACCGGCACCACCACCCGGGTGTCGCAGGCCGCGGGCGGTGGGCTGCTCCTGACCGACCTCACCCGCGGGCCGTCGATCTCGGCGGATGGCCGCTACGTCGGCTATGCCACCGACGCGTCCAACGTGGTCGTCGGCGACAGCAACGGCTCGGCAGACGCCTTCCTCTACGACCGGACCGCCAACACGACCACGCGCGTCTCTCTCGGTCAGGCCGGGGTGCAGGCCAACGGTGCCAGCCAGGTGCCGCAGCTGTCGGCCGATGACCGCTACGCCGTCTTCGCCTCCGACGCCACCAACCTGGTCGCCGGCGACACCAACGCCGTGACCGACGTGTTCGTACGCGACCTGACGGCCGGTACGACCGCCCGCGTCTCGGTCGGCAACGACGGCAGCCAGGCGAACGCAGCCAGCAGCGGTCCGTCGCTGTCGTCTGACGGCAACCGCGTGCTGTTCACCTCGGCGGCCAGCAACCTGGTCGTGGGCGACACCAACGCCCAGCCCGATGCGTTCGTGCGCTACCTCGGCACCGGCGAGACGATCCGGGTGTCGGTGGCCGCCGGCCAGCTGGCCACGGGCGCGACCGCCGGTGCGATCTCCGGCAACGGGCTCGTGGCCTTGTTCACCACCGCCGACGCTCTGGCGCCGACCGACGTCAACACCGTTCCGGACCTGTTCGCCCGTACCCTCGGCTAGGGCGCCAAGGCCAGGGGCCGAGCACGCCGAGCAGGGCCGGCCGGTCGGCGTCCGGGGAGCCGGGGCCGGGGTGTAGGCCACGACCCGCTGGTCGCTGGCCTGGACTGTGAGCACGTCGCAGTCCAGGGCAGCCGACCGACGGCAGGGTGGTCGACGGTCTTGCGTCCTGCTGCGTGCACAGCGACGTGCCGGGCTTCCCACAGCGGGGTCGGGACGATCCGTCCGGAGCGACCGGTGAAGTGGTGCCAGATGGCGGGACACGCCGGGCGACACGCCAATGCTCTCGCCACCTGGCAGCAAGTCTCGCCAGGTGGTGGGACACGCCGGGCGACACGCCATAGGTGGCGCCAGGTGGCGGGGTTGGGTCTGTGGGTCAGCCTTCGTACTTGAGCCAGATGGTCGCGAGCGGCGGCAGGATCAGCGTGGTGGAGTACGGCTGCCCGTGCCAGGTGGCGTCGACGGTCTGGACGCCGCCGAGGTTGCCGACGCCGCTGCCGGAGTAGTCGCTCGCGTCGGTGTTGACCACCTCGCGCCAGAAGCCCGCCTTCGGCAGACCCAGCTGGTAGTCGGCGTGCGCGGTCCCGGCGAAGTTGGCCACGCAGGCGATGACCGAGCCGTCGCTGCCGAAGCGCAGGAACGAGAAGGCGTTGTTGCCGGCGTCGTTGGCGTCGATCCAGTGGAACCCCGCCGGGTCGTGGTCCTGGGTCCACAGCGCCGGGGTGTCCTTGTAGACAGCGTTGAGATCCCGTACGAGGTTGAAGACCCCTCGGTGGTCTGGCGTGTCGAGCAGCCACCAGTCGATCGACCGGGCCTCCGACCACTCGGACTCCTGGCCGAACTCGTCGCCCTGGAAGATCAGCTGCTTGCCCGGGTGGGCCCACATGTAGCCGTAGAGCGCCCGGAGGCTGGCGAGCTGCTGCCAGCGGTCGCCCGGCATCTTGCGGAGCAGGGACCCCTTGCCGTGCACCACTTCGTCATGGGACAGCGGCAGCACGAAGTTCTCGGAGTAGGCGTACATCATCGAGAACGTCATCTGGTGGTGGTGGTACTGCCGGTAGATCGG
>JAWWOM010000082.1:0-3646 GCA_033851655.1 Frankiales bacterium | reverse complement strand
ACCTTGCCAGGCGTGTCCGCGCCCTCAAGCGTGGTCAGGTCGACCATCCGGATCGCCATGTCCAGCGCCCAGAGCTTCGCGTCCTTCTTGATGCTGCGGGTGCCCAGGCCGGCGATCCGGCCCTCGGCGCCCACCGCATCGACGCCTGGCAGCCCATGGAGGAAGAGCCGGAGGGAAGCCTCCGAGCGGGCGGCGTCCGTGAAGCCGGCGTACGACGGCAGTGCCGCCTGTGCCGCCTGTGCCGCCTGTGTCGCGCTCATGTCGTGCTCACTGAGCGACGATAGCGCGGCCGCCACCGCTCGCCTCCCGTAACGTTCCCCCACCCACTCTGCGCTGCCCGCCCCCAGCGGGCAGCGCAGACTCTCCAGCGACCGAGACCCGCCAGGTGACTAGTTCCAGCCAGACTCTGCGTTGCCCGCCCGGGGCGGGCAGCGCAGAGCCGGTGGAGAACGGACGCCGGTGGAGAACGGACGCCCGTGGAGAACGGACGCCGGTCGAACGCGGCTGTTGGCACTCGGTGGTGCGGCCGGCCGGTCAGGCGAGGCCGGTGAGCTGCTGCAACGACGCCCTGATCGCCGCGAGCTGGCGGTCGGCGACGGTGCGGGCCTCGGCAACCGCGCCGGTCACGGGCACGACGAACTCGAGATAAGCCTTGAGCTTGGGCTCTGTCCCGCTCGGCCGCACGACCACCCGGCCGTACGGGGCCGTGGGGTCGCCGAGCCAGTAGGTGACGCCGTCCGTCGGAGGCAACGTCGGACTGCCCTCGAGCAGGTCCACCGTACGGGCGACCGGGTGGCCGCCGAGAATCGCAGGCCGCGCAGAGCGCAGCGTGGCCATGGCGGCGTCAATCTCGTCGAGTGAGGTCACGCGCACCGACCACTGCTCGGTGGCGTGCAACCCGTACTCCCGGGCCAGCTCGTCCAAGCGGTCCAGCAAGGTCAACCCCTGGGCCTTGAGCTCCGCCGCCAGCTCGGCGACGGCGAGCGCGGCGCTGATGCCGTCCTTGTCGCGGACGACGCCGGGGCCGCGGACGGCGCCGATGCAGTAGCCGAGCGCCTCCTCGTAGCCGAAGACGAACCGCGATCCGGGTTCGTCGGCGCGCATGATCCACTTGAAGCCGGTCAGGGTCTCCGCGTAACGCACGCCGTGCGCAGCAGCCATCCGGCGGAGCAGCGTGCAGGAGACGATGGTGGTGACCACCAGCCGGTCGGCGCCGCTGGTGTGCCGCAGCACGTGGTCGGCCAGCAGCGCGCCGAGCTCGTCGCCGCGCAGGACGCGGTCACCGACGGCGACGCAGCACCGGTCGGCATCCGGGTCGTTCGCAATGACCAGGTCAGCGCCCGAGGACGCGGCCAGGGCCAGCACCAGATCCATCGCCCCGGGCTCCTCCGGGTTGGGGAAAGGGACGGTCGGGAAGTCGGGGTCCGGAGCCGCCTGCTCCGCGACGACCACCGGGGCGGCGAAGCCTGCCCTGCTGAACGCCCGCAGCAGCACGTCGCGGCCGACGCCGTGCAGTGGGGTGTAGGCGATCCGCAGGTCCCGTGCCGAGGTCATCGACTGGCCGACCACCGCCTCGATGTAGGCCTCCACCAGGTCGTCCCCGGCCACCGTCCAGCCCTTGCCCCGGGGAACGTCGACCAGCTTGCCGACGGCATCGATCGCCGCGGAGATCTCCGCATCCGCCGGTGGCACGATCTGGCTGCCTGACCCGAGGTAGACCTTGTAGCCGTTGTCCGCGGCCGGGTTGTGGCTCGCGGTGACCATCACCCCTGCGGCGCAACCCAGTCGCAGGATCGCGTAGGCGAGGACAGGCGTCGGCGTCGGCCGGGGCAGCAGCACGGCCTCGAGGCCGGCTCCGCGCAGCACCTCCACGGTGTCGATCGCGAACATGTCCGAGTCGTGCCGGGCGTCGAACCCGACCACCACGCGGCCACCCCCGTGGGCGTTGAGGTAGCCCGCCAACCCGGCCGCGGCGCGCGTGACGGTCGCGCGGTTCATCCGGTTGGGGCCGGCACCGAGGGCACCCCGCAGGCCGGCCGTACCGAACTGCAGCCGGCCGTCGAACCGGTCAGCGATGTCGTCCCACGCCTTGACCGCGATCAACCTGGACAGCTCGGACCGGGTCCGCGGGTCGGGGTCGTCCGCGATCCAGGTCATCGCGGCGGTACGGAGATCGGTCACGGCGCCGGCGACGTCGAGGTGAGCAGCACCGGCAGCTCACTCAGGTTGGCGATCTCCACCACGTTGGGATGACCCGACCAGGATCCGACGTGCTCGTGCTCCCAGATCAGGTGGTACGGGACATGGACCGCCCGGGCGCCGAGCTCGATGACCGGGACGATGTCGCTGCGGACGCTGTTGCCGACCATCAGGAACCGCTCCGGCGGACAGCCGAGGACCCGCAGCAGCTCGGCGTACTTCGCGACGCTCTTCTCGCTGATGATCTCGACGTGGTCGAAAGCCTCGGCCAGTCCGGACTTGTCGAGCTTGCGTTCCTGGTCCAGGAGGTCGCCCTTGGTGACCAGCACGACCCGGTGACCGAGGTCGCGCAACGCCCAGACAGCGTCGGCGGCGCCCGGCAGCAGCTCGACCGGGGAGCTCAGCATGCCGCGGGCCAGGTCGAGGATCTGCTCCACCAGGGTCGCGTGCAGGTGCGGGCCGGCCAGCTGGGCAGCCGTCTCGACCGCCGACAGCGCGAAGCCCTTGATGCCGTAGCCGAACAGCGCCAGGTTGCCCCGCTCGACCCGACTCAGCGTCGCGTCGACCAGCTCATCGTCGGCGAAGTCCGACAGCAGTGCCCGGAAGTGCTGCTGCGCCTGCTGAAAGAGGTCCTCACAACGCCAGAGCGTGTCGTCGCCATCCAGCCCGACGACCTCGATCGGCTGCGCCTCGTCACCCCACACGCCTTGAGTCTGGCATGACGGCGAGCGGGTAGCGTGCCGATATGGCCACCCCACCCGCGACCATGCCCGCGCTCCTGCTCGGGATCGACGACGCCTTCACCCGCCTGCGAGCCAGGCTGAGCGGCCTCGGCAACGAGGAGTACCTCTGGGAACCGGTCGCGGGCTCGTGGAGCGTCCGGCCGGTCGGGGACCGCTGGGTCGCCGACTGGGCGGATCCCAACCCCGTGCCGGCGCCGGTCACCACGATCGCCTGGCGGATGTGGCACATCGGCCTGCAGTGCCTCACGTCCTACGTCTCGCCGGCCCTCGGTGAGTGGCCGCTGCCGGTCCGGGGGCGCAGCTGGTTCGGCGAGGCTTCACCTGCCCTGCAAGCACTTGAGACGTCGTACGAGGTCTTCCGGGCGCGGATCTCCGAGCTAGGCGAGGACGGTCTGTGGACGCAGCTCGGTCCGGACTGGGGCCCGTACGCCGAGTCGACGTGGGCGGACCTGGTGGTGCACGCCCTCGACGAGCTGGCCCACCACGGCGCGGAGATCGCCCTGCTTCGTGACCTGTATCCGGCCCTGTCGGCTCGCGGGCGTGAACCGGTACGGGAGTAATCGGGACCGGCCGGACCGCAGCGGGGACTACTGCGGCAGTTCCATCTCGATGACGTCCGAAGGCTTCGTCGGCAGCGGGCGGCGCGGTTCCCGTACCCCTGCTCCCCCGTCGTCGTCAGGCCATCGGAACGCCCATGCGGCAAC
>JAWWOM010000034.1:0-3521 GCA_033851655.1 Frankiales bacterium | reverse complement strand
CGAGGGGACGCGCCCGGGCCGGGTAGAGGGCCGGCGGCGAGCGGTACTCGTCGGACAGTATGCCAGAAAGCCGGGCTTCTCCCCACGCCAGCCCGGGGAGTCCGCCGAGCTTGGACATCCTGCCCGTCCACCTCGCTCGGGACGGGCATGAAGTCCAAGATCGGCGCGGTCGGGTCCGGCGGCCGGGTCAGCGGGGGTGGTCGGGGCGGCGCAGCTGTGACAGGTCGGGCATCTGGAACCCCGGCGGGAGCTGGGGGGCGCCCGGCGCCGGCTGGCCGGTGCCTGCGGGATTTGGTACGGCGGCCTGGCGTGCTGGAGCCACCGCTCCGGGACGGCCGCTGCGGATGGCGCCCTTGCCCTTCTTGGCCGACTTGGGCGTGCGGGCAGACTTGCCCCCGCCGCCGCCCTTCTTGCGCATGCCGGGCATCCCCGGCATGCCGCCGGCCATCGACTTCATCATCTTGCGGGCCTCGAAGAACCGGTCGACCAGGCTGTTGACCTCGGCGACGGTCACGCCGGCGCCGGCGGAGATGCGGGCCCGTCGCGAACCGTTGATGATCTTGGCGTCGGCGCGCTCAGCAGGCGTCATCGAGCGGATGATCGCGGTGATCCGGTCGATGTCGGCGTCGTCGACCTGGGCCAGCGCCTCCTTCATCTGGCCCATGCCGGGCAGCATGCCGAGCAGGTTGCCGATGGGGCCCATCTTGCGGATGGTCAGCATCTGGTCGAGGAAGTCCTCGAGGGTGAAGTCGCCGTCACCCATCAGCTTGTCGGCGAGCTTCTCGGTCTGCGCCTGGTCGAAGTGCTGCTCAGCCTGCTCGATGAGGGTCAGCACGTCGCCCATGCCGAGGATGCGCGAGGCCATCCGCTCGGGATGGAACACGTCGAAGTCGGCCAGCTTCTCGCCGGTGGACGCGAACATGATCGGCCGGCCGGTGAGCTGGGCGACCGACAGGGCTGCGCCACCGCGGGCGTCGCCGTCGAGCTTGGTCAGCACGACCCCGCTGAAGCCGACCCCGTCGAGGAACGCCTGGGCGGTGACCACGGCGTCCTGGCCGACCATCGCGTCGACCACGAACAGGATCTCGTCCGGCGACACGGCGTCACGGATGTCGATCGCCTGGGCCATCATGTCGGCGTCGATGCCCAGCCGGCCGGCGGTGTCGACGATGACCACGTCGTGGCCCCACCGCACGGCGTGCTCGATGCCCTTGCGCGCCACGTCGACCGGGTCGCCGACACCGCTGCCCGGCTCGGGCGCGAACACGTCGACCCCCGCCTGACCGCCGACGACCTGCAGCTGCTGTACGGCGTTGGGGCGCTGGAGGTCGGAGGCGACGAGCAGCGGCGCGTGGTTGTTGGCCTTGAGCCAGCGGGCCAGCTTGCCGGCCAGCGTGGTCTTGCCCGCCCCCTGGAGGCCGGCCAGCATGATCACCGTCGGCGGCTGCTTGGCGAACCGGATCAGCCGGGTGTCACCGCCCAGGATCCCGATCAGCTCTTCGTTGACGATCTTGACGATCTGCTGCGCCGGGTTGAGCGCCTGGGACACCTCGGCACCGAGCGCGCGGGCCTTGATCGCGGCGACGAAGGACCGGACCACCGGCAGCGCGACGTCGGCCTCGAGCAGCGCGATCCGGATCTCGCGCATCGTGGCGTCGATGTCGGCCTCGGAGAGCCGGCCCTTGCCGCGCAGGCTCTTGAAAACCTTGTCGAGGCGGTCGGAGAGGGTGTCGAACACGGGGGCGGCCAGTCCTGGGTCGGCGGGTGCGAGCGGGGGGAAGCGGACCGCCCCAGCCTATCCTCCGCTGCCCGGGGCGGCGGTCCGGTCAGGCCAGTGCGGAGAGGACCGCCTTGCGTACGGCGTCACGCTGGCCGGCGTCGTCGACCGGCTGCCCGTCGGCACCGAGCAGGTAGAACGCGTCGACCGCCTCGGCGCCGAGCGTCCCGACCCTGGCCGTACGGACGTCGAGCCCACAGTCGGCGATCGCCTGCGCCACCCGGTAGAGCAGCCCGGGCCGGTCGTGGGCCCTGACCTCCAGCACGGTTGCCGTGTCGGAGGCCGCGTCGGCGAAGCTGACCTCCGGCGCGGCGACGACGGCCGTGGCGTAGGCCTGGTCGCGCTGGGACAGCCGCTCCCCCAGCGGCAGGGCGTTGAGCAGGCTGCGCCGGAGGTCTGCCCGCAGCGCCTCCCACTCCGGTGGCTCACCGAACCGCGGGGTCACCGTGAAGATCGAGACCGCGGTCCGCTCGACCGACGTCACGCTCGCGCCGCGGACGTCGAGCCGGTGCAGCGCCAGCACTCCGGCGCACCGGGCGAGGACACCGGGCTGGTCGTCAGCAGCGACGGTGACCTCGTACGCGCCCAGGCGTTGCAGCGCGACGATGGCCACGGCCGGCAGCTCGCCGGCAGCCAGCGACTGCTGCTCGGGCGTCAGCAGCGGCGCACTCGGCAGCGGTGCACCGCCGAGCACCGCTGCTGTGCGGGCGACCAGATCCTCGACCAGCGCGGCCTTCCAGTCGCCCCACGCGGCCGGGCCGGTCGCTCTCGCGTCGGCCTCCGTGAGCGCCGCCAGCAGGTACAACGTCTCACGGTCCCCGACCGCCTCGGCGACCGACCGTACGGTCACCGGGTCGTCGAGGTCGCGCCGGGTCGCGGCGGTGGGCAGCAGCAGGTGGTGCCTCAGCAGCGCCATCAACGTGTCGACGTCGGGGGGCTGCAGCCCCAACCGTGGCGCGATGACGGCGAGCAGGGTCAGCCCGGTGTCGGTGTGGTCGCCGGGGACCCCCTTGCCGATGTCGTGCAGCAGTGCGCCGAGCAGCAGCAGGTCCGGGCGGCTCACCCGGCGTGCGAACGCCGAGGCCTCGACGGCGGCCTCCACCAGGTGCCGGTCGACGGTGAACCGGTGTACGGGATTGTGCTGCGGCTTGGAACGGACGGCCGTCCACTCCGGGAACCAGCGCTCCATCAGCCGTGCCTGGTCCAGCGACTCGATGACCGCGATCGCCGGCGGCCCGGCCCCGAGCAGCGCGACCAGGGCGTCCCGCGCCTCGTCCGGCCACGGCTCGGGAAGCCGGGCCGGAGCAGCGGCGAGCCGGGACAGCGCGTGGGCGGACAGCAACAGCCCGGCCTGCGCGGCCGCGGCTGCTGCCCGCAGCGGGAGCACCGCATCGGTGGCGGGGTCGGCGTCCCGGGACAGGCCGACCTCGCCTTCCTGCTCGACCACCCCGGCGGCGAGCGGACGCCAGGGCGCAGGCCGGCCCCTGAAGCCCACCCGGCGCGAGTTGGCACCCAGCCAGCGCGACACCCGGCGCCAGTTGTCGTCGGAGGCATAGGCGATCGTTCGTGCTGCGGCAGAAACCTTGCGCAGCAGGGCATCCGCATCCTCGATGCCCAGCGCCTCCGCGACCGGGACCTGCTCCTGCATGAGCAGCCGATCGGTCGGCTTGCGGGCGTGCCGGTGCAGCTCGCCGCGCACGTCCAGCAGCACCTCGTAGGCCTCGAGCACCTCACGCCCGGGCGC
>JAWWOM010000003.1:0-13483 GCA_033851655.1 Frankiales bacterium | reverse complement strand
CCGGGCCCCGGCGAGGTCGACGGGTGCTCGGCGGCGGCGTCCACGGCGGACAGGCTAGCGGAGCCGGTCACCGGTACGGGTCAGCCGAGCGCCCAGGTCTGCCCTTCGGCCGTGTCGGCGACGACCACCCCGATGCCAGCCAGCTGGTCGCGCAACCGGTCAGAGGTCGCGAAGTCCTTGGCGGTGCGGGCCGCGGCGCGCGCGTCGAGGAGGTCCTGCGCCCCGGCAGGCAGTACAGCCACTGCCTTGGGCCGGCCAACCTCACGGGTCAGGTCGAGGCCGAGCACCCGGTCGAGGTAGGCGAAGGCCTCGAACCTGGCCCCGGGCGGCAGGCTCTCGTCCCGCGCCAGCTCGTCCAGCCGTACGAGAGCTGTTGGTGTGTCGAGGTCGTCGTCGAAGGCGGCCACCACCGCGTCGACCTGCTCGCGGGGGAGCGCGACCGATGGCGACTCGGCCCACCCGGCCACCCGTGACCGCCAGCGGGAGAGCCTGCGGTCCAACGCGACCAGGGTGTCCCAGGTCAGGTTCATCTGCTGCCGGTAGCGGCCGGTGAGGAAGAAAAGCCGTACTGCCAACGGATCCAGGCCCCGGGCGGCAACATCATCGAGCCGGATGACGTTGCCGGTGGACTTGGCCATCTTGCGGCCGTCGGCCAGCAGGTGCTCACCGTGCACCCAGTGCCGGACGACGTCCTTGCCTGCGGCGGTGTTCGACTGCGCCCGCTCGTCCTCGTGGTGCGGGAACCGCAGGTCGATGCCGCCGGTGTGGATGTCGATGTCGTCGCCGAGGTGCTCAAGGCTCATCACGGAGCACTCGATGTGCCAACCGGGGAAGCCGTGCCCCCAGGGCGAGTCCCAGACCATCTCGCGGTTGGCACCGGCACTCTTCCACAGCGCCCAATCGGCGTGAAAACGCTTGGCGCCACCGGTTTCCGGGTCGACTCGGTGCCCTGGACGCAGGTCGTCGAGCCGGTTGCCGCTGATCTGCCCGTACGTGTCAAAGCTGCGAGCGTCGAAGAAGACCGATCCGTCGGCAGCGGCGTAGGCATGGCCTGAGCCGATGAGCTGCTCGATCAGCCTGATCATCTGGGGGATGCACTCGCTGGCCCGCGGGTTGTGCTCGGCCGGCCGGATGTTGAGCGTGGCGCAGTCGGCGTGGAAGGCGGCCTCGTAGAACCGGGCGATGTCGAAGGCGCTGCGGCCCTCGGCCCTTGCCTGCGCCAGCACCTTGTCCTCGCCGCTCGGGTCGATCTCGGCGTCGTCCGCGAGATGGCCGACGTCGGTGATGTTCTGCGCGACGGTCACCTGCAGCCCGTGCAGCTCGGCCACCCGGCGGATCAGGTCCGAGAGCAGGTAGGCGCGCATGTTGCCGACATGCGCATAGCGGTAGACCGTCGGGCCGCAGCTGTACATCCGCAGCTCGCCGGGGCGGGCGGGGACGATGTCCTCGACCTTGCGGGTACGGGTGTCGGTGAGCCGCAGCATGCGTCGACCCTATGTCGTACGGGGCTCAGTTGCAGCGGGCGCGCGAGATCCGGGCGGCGGCCAGGGCAGCCTCGGCCCCCTCCGGATTGGTCGACTCGATCGCGGCGGCGAACCGCTCGAACTCCTCAGCTGCAGCGATGAACCCGCCGAGCCGCACCAGCAGCTCGGCCCGCTCGCGTCGCAGGTCGACCGGGTGCCGGGGCAGCAGCAGGGACAGGTCGACCGCCCACAGCCGGATGGCCACGTTGTCGAGGGAGGCGGTCAGCCCGGCCGCGAACACCCGGATGTTGGTGAGCAGCCGCATGAGCACGTCAACTGGCTCGGTCGGCCGCAGATGCTCTGGTACGAGGGCGATCCCGGCCGACTCGACGGCCAGCCGCTCGGCCTCGGCGAGCGACACGACCAGACCTCCGCGGTAGGCATCGACCAGCACGTGGTCGCCGTCGGGGTCGCCCACACCGACGAGGAAGTGGCCGGGCATGCCGACCGGGTAGGTCGCGATGCCAGCCCTGCGGCCGACCTCGACCCAGAGCACCGCCAGCAGGATCGGCAGCCCTCGGCGACGCCGGATCACCTCGTGCAGCAGGGACGACCGGAGCTCGGCGAAGTCCTCGCGCCGGCCGGAGAACCGGTGCAGCGCCTCACCTAGCCGCGCCGCCGACACGGCCGCCGGCTCGCCGGCAACCCCGTGGGGCACGGCGGCGGCCATCTCGGCGAGGGCGGCATCGGCGGCGGCAAGGTCGAGGTCCGGCTCGGTCTCTGCCCCGACGAGCAACGCCGCCTGAGCCAGGTCGACCGGATCACGCCGTACGAGGGCTGCGAACCGTTCGCGGGAGGCGGCGGTCACTGCGGGATCCGATAGTCGTACCGGTGGTGGAAGGCGAACCCGATGCGGGCGTAGAGCCCCTTGCCGCCCTGGTTGTCGACGGCGACCTGCAGGTGGGCGTGGCGGGCGCCGAGGGTCTGGCCCCACCGGAGCAGGCCGATCATGACGTGCCGGCCCAGTCCGCGCCGACGGTACGGCTCGGCCACCTCGACGGCCGTGACCCCCAGCCAGCCCGCATCGACGGCTCCGCGGGCGATCGCGACGACCCGGCCGCCCTCGACGACCGAGGCGAAGCCGGGCTCCCGGTGGTGGGTCAGGATGGTGTAGCCCGCCGCCGGCAGCTGGCCGCCGCGGTAGTGGTAGCCGGCCAGCCAGCCCGGCGACGGCGCATCGGTGATCGTCACCGGCGCCAGGTCGCGGGGCGACTCGCCGGCCAGCTCGAGCGCCTGGGCGACGTCGCCGACGAGCACCTCGGCCGAGTCGACGACCTCCCAGCCCCGCTCGCCCAGTGCCGTGCTCAGGGCCGCCGAGTCGGGTTGCGGCAGCTGGAAGCGCGGCCTCAGCCCCCGGTCCCCGTACCACCGTTCGACGTGGGCGATCGCAAGGTCGAGGGGCAGTCCGGGGTCGCCGAGGGGCAGCACGCTGTTGGCCCTCCCGGTGAAGCCGGCGCCGGCGCGCAGTCGCCACCCGCCCAGCCGCTCGGTCTCCAGCGCCTGCCAGCTCAGCGCCGACATCCGCTGGACCTCGGGGACCGAGGCGTCCAGGGCCCGGCGGAGCCGGCTCGGCGGGACCCGCCGCCCCGCGACGAGCGCGGCCTCGGCCACTGCCACGACACCGGACCGGGTGCCGATGCGCAGCGTGCCGCTGTCCCAGGAGAGCAGGTCGCCCACGACGTCGCTCAGCGAGTGGCCGTCCTCGACCACGTCCAGGGCGTGGCGGATCATGACCCGCTCGCCCACGTCGGCGGCGGTCAAGGCGACGGTGTATCTCGGCTGGTGCACGGATCGGTCACCCCTGGTGGTACCTCGCGGTCCTGCTGGCGATACTAGGTGCCGGGATGATCCGGATCTGGTAACCCGGGGCGCCCACAGCCGAGGAGGGAACACCAACAGTGACCTACGTGATCGCCGAGCCCTGCGTCGACCTCAAGGACAAGGCCTGCATCGAGGAGTGCCCTGTCGACTGCATCTACGAGGGCAAGCGGATGCTCTACATCCACCCGGATGAGTGCGTCGACTGCGGCGCGTGCGAGCCGGTCTGCCCTGTCGAGGCCATCTTCTACGAGGACGACACGCCCGCGCAGTGGAAGGACTACTACAAGGCGAACGTCGACTTCTTCGAGGACATCGGGTCGCCGGGTGGCGCCTCCAAGGTGGGCCTGATCGACAAGGACCACCCGTTGATCGCTGCCCTGCCGGCCGACGTCAACGGCGAGCACTGAGCGTGCTGCCCTCGGTGAAGCCCGGCCGCCTCGACCCCCCCGGGGACAGGCTGCCGGACTTCCCCTGGGACCGGCTGGTCTCGTACGCCGCGACCGCACGGTCGCACCCCGACGGCCTCTGCGACCTCTCCGTCGGCACGCCGGTCGACCCGACACCTGCACTGGTCCAGGACGCGTTGCGGGCCGCGGCCGACTCGCCTGGCTACCCGACGACGATCGGCACGGCCGCCTTGCGTGAGGCGGCCGCCGGCTGGCTGGTCCGGCGCGCCGGCGCCGGTGCCGTCGATCCGGCGACCGAGGTGCTGCCGTGCATCGGGTCCAAGGAGCTGGTGGCGTTGCTGCCGCTGCTCGTCGGGGTCCAGCCGGGTTCGCGGCTGCTGTTCCCGGAGCTGGCCTACCCGACCTACGAGGTGGGCGCACGGCTGGCCGGAGCGTTGCCGGAGGCGTGCGCGGACGTCACCGCCGCTGACCCGGACGGGGTGGCGCTGGTCTGGCTCAACTCACCGTCAAATCCCGCTGGGCAGATGCTCGGGGCGGCGCAGCTGCGGGCGATCGTGGACTGGGGCCGCGAGCACGGGGTCCTGATCGTGAGCGACGAGTGCTACCTCGAGTTCGGCTGGGACGCCGAGCCGGTCAGCCTGCTCCGGCCCGACGTCTGTGGTGGCTCTCACCGGGGCCTGCTGGTCGTCCATTCGCTGTCCAAACGATCAAACCTGGCCGGCTACCGGGGCGGTTTCGTCGCCGGCGACCGGACGTTCATCGCCACGCTGCTGGAGATCCGCAAGCACCTCGGCCTGCTCGTGCCGGGTCCCGTACAGGCCGCCATGACCGCTGCCCTGTCCGACGACAGCCATGTCGAGGTCCAGCGTGGGCGCTACCTGCGCCGGCGCGCACTGCTGCGGCCGGCGCTCGAGGCTGCCGGCTTCCGCATCGACCACTCCCTCGGCGGCCTCTACCTCTGGGCCACCCGAGGCGAGCCGTGCATGCAGACCGTCGGCCGGCTGGCAGAGCTCGGCATCCTGGTTGCACCCGGCGACTTCTACGGTACGGCCGGTGCTCAGCACGTACGGATCGCGCTGACCGCGACCGACGAGCGGATCGAGGCGGCCGCGGACCGGCTGGCGTCCTGACTGTGGTCGGCTGCTCGGCGCGACCGGCCTAGTCCTGCTCGGCGGACCCG
Organism: Frankiales bacterium; assembly: GCA_033851655.1. GTDB lineage: Bacteria > Actinomycetota > Actinomycetes > JAWWOL01 > JAWWOL01 > JAWWOL01. The sequence continues at coordinate 8,552 of JAWWOM010000003.1, read as the reverse complement.
GCCACGATGACCTCGACGCCGGCCTCGCGCAGCCGGTCGACCTCGTCCTGGTCGGCGTGCGAGTCCGTGATCACACAGTCGATCTCGTCGGTGGCAACCGTCAGCGACATGGTCTCGACGCCGACCTTGGTGTGGTCGGCGAGGACGACGACACGCGCTGCCGAGGCGGCGAGCCGGCGGTCGACGGCCGCGGTCAGCACATCGGGGGTGGACAGGCCGCGAGCGGCGGTCAGGCCGTTGCCGGACAGGAACAACGTGGTCACGTAGAGCCCGGCCAGGGACTGCTCGGCGATCGGGCCGACCAGGGCATGGGTGGCGCTGCGGACCAGACCCCCCGAGAGCAGGAGGTGGATCCCGGGAGCCTCCTGCAGCGCCTGCGAGACCAGGATCGAGTTGGTGACGACCGTCAGCTCCTCGCGGCTGGTGAGCCTGCGGGCGAGGGACAGCGTGGTCGTTCCGGGGCCGAACGCGATGGCGTCGCCGTCGTCGACCATCTCGGCGGCGATGGCGGCGATGGCGTCCTTCTCCGCCGCGGCGAGCTGGGCCTTCTCGAGGAACGGCGCCTCGCGGCTGACGATGTTGGGTGCGGCAGCCCCCCCGTGGGTCCGCCGGACCAGGCCCTCCTCGGCCAGGTGCCGCAGGTCGCGACGGGCGGTGACTTCGGAGGTGCCGACAAGCGCAGCGGCCTCGCGCATGGAGATCATGCCGTGTCGCTGAACAGCGTCGAGGATCAGCCGGCGACGCTCACTGACTCGCATGGCCGGATTGTAATCACATCGAGGGCCAGATGAGCGCAATCGTTCAGTTATGTGATCGTGTCTTGACAGCTCACCGGGGGGCGAGCAAAGTTCCGATCAAGAAGTGACCGGATGGTCTCATTTCCGCCATTGAAGAGGTTCAGTCGATCAGGACGTGCCCCCACGGTGTACCGGCGCGTACGGGTCGCCCGGCCGTGACAACCCGCACCGCGTCGGCTTCGTTTGTACGGATGGGCGGACCTCGGTCGTCGGCCGGTAGGGGCCACGACTGGCCCGCGTCCGCACGGGTAGGGCCCGGTCCTGATCGCAACGACCACGGGAGATGAACCAGTGTCACGCAACCCGCGCCACGGCCGGACGAGCCGTCCCCCTGTGCCCGGCCCGCCGGCATGACCGACGTCGCCATGGCACTCCTCGGCGCCAGTGAGGACGCGGGGTCGGTCTTCAAGACGATGATCCGGCTCGCCGACGGTCGGGAGCTGTTCTACTTCGACGAGGAGGCGACCGACCGGTCGGCGCCGGACACCCGCGACCTGCCGACGACGGAGACGAACAGCCTCATCCGCCGCGATCCGGTGCTGGACGAGTGGACGGTGGTGGCCTCGCACCGGCAGTCGCGCACGTACCTGCCTCCGGCGGACGAGTGCCCGTTGGACCCGTCGAGCCCGGACCGGCCGACGGAGATCCCCTCGGCCTCGTACGACGTGGTGGTGTTCGAGAACCGGTTCCCGTCGTTGGCCGAGGTCCCGGTGGCCGTGGAGGGACAGGACTCCGCGGCGGGACTGCTGGCGAGCCGGCCCGGCAACGGCCGTTGTGAGGTCGTCTGCTTCACCTCCGACCACAACTCCTCGTTCTCCGCGTTGCCGTTCCGCCGGGCCCGGATGGTGATGGACGTGTGGGCCGACCGTACGGCGACGCTGGCGGCACTGCCGGGGGTCGAGCAGGTCTTCCCGTTCGAGAACCGCGGCGAGGAGATCGGGGTCACGCTGCACCATCCGCACGGCCAGATCTACGCCTACCCCTTCCTGACGCCCCGGGTGGCGCGCCAGGTCGCGGTGGCGGCTGAGCACCTGGCCAGGACCGGCAAGCTGATCTGCTGCGAGGTCGTCGGTGCCGAGTCGGCTGCCGAGCGGGTGGTCGGGTCGTCGCAGCACTGGGTGGCGTTCGTCCCGTTCGCCGCCCGGTGGCCGTTCGAGGTGCACCTCTATCCACGCCGTCATGTCGCCGACCTGACCGAGCTGACCGCCGACGAGCGGGACGAGTTCGCCGCGCTCTACCCGGAGCTGCTGCGCAGGTTCGACAAGCTGTTCGACAAGCCGATGCCGTACATCTCGGCGTGGAACCAGGCTCCGGTCCACCAAGGTCGCGAGCTGGCCCACCTGCACCTGGAGCTGTTCTCCTCACGGCGGTCGGCGACCAAGCTGAAGTTCCTCGCCGGCAGCGAGTCCGCCATGGGAGTGTTCGTCAACGACGTGACGCCCGAGAACGCAGCAAGGATGTTGCGCGATGCCGTCTAGCGCCGGTCCTTCGGCTGCCGAGCCCGATAACGTGAACATGGTGGAGCAGATGGGCGTCGACGAGGTTGCCGCAGGATTCGAGCGGGTGTACGGGTTCCAGCCGGCGGGGGTGTGGGCCGCGCCGGGGCGGGTCAACCTGATCGGTGAGCACGTCGACTACAACGGCGGGATCATGCTGCCGTTCGCCATCGACCGCGACATCCGGCTGGCGGCAAGGCTTCGTGACGACGGCGTCTTCCGGGCGGCGTCCGCCCAGGGCAAGGGCACTGTCGAGGTCGCGCTGGACGATGTCGCCGCAGGGACCGTGCAGGGCTGGCTCGCCTACCCGGCCGGCGTGGCGCGATACGTACGCGACCTCGGCGGTGCCGGCGGCGCCGACATCTTCATCAGCGGCGACATCCCAGGCGGGTCAGGACTTTCCTCCTCCGCAGCCTTGCTGTGTGCGACGGCGGTGGCCATGGTCGACCTCGGTGGCGTCGAGATCGATGCGCTCTCCCTGGCGCTGCTGTGCCAGCGGGCCGAGAACGTGGTCGTCGGCGTGCCCTCCGGGATGATGGACCAGACCGCGTCGATGATGTCGACAGCCGGTCACGCCCTGATGATCGACGCCCAGGGGCCGCGGGTCGAGCAGGTTCCGTTCGACCCGGCGGCAGAGGGCCTCACCGTCACCGTCCTGGTGACCAACGTCGTACACAAGCTCGCCGACGGGCAGTACGCCGAGCGGCGGGCAGCCTGCGAGAAGGCTGCCTCGATCCTCGGTGTTGCCACCCTGCGCGAGGTCGTCGGCCTGCCGCTGGGCGAGATCGAGGCCAAGCTGCGGGATGCCGTGCTGTTCAAGCGCACCCGGCACGTCGTCACCGAGATCGAGCGCACGCTCAAGGCGGTCGAGCTGCTCCGCGCCGGTGACCTGCTGGCGGTGGCGCCGCTGATCTCCGAGTCGCACGTGTCACTGCGCGATGACTACGAGGTTTCCTGCGCCGAGCTCGACGCCGCGGTCGACGCCGCGCTGTCCGTCGGTGCCCTGGGCGCCCGTATGATCGGCGGTGGGTTCGGCGGCTCCGCCATCGCGATCGTGCCGGTCGCACGTGTCGGAGCAGTCGACGAGGCCGTTCACACGGCGTTCGCTGAACGAGGCTTCCGCGCCCCAGCCGTCTTCGACGCGCTGCCGGCACCGGGGGCGCGGAGGATCACGTGAAGTTGCTCGTCACGGGCGGCGCCGGCTACATCGGCAGCGTCGTCACGGCGGTGCTCCGCGAGGGTGGACACCAGGTCACCGTGCTCGACAGCCTGGTCACGGGCCACCGCGACGCCGTGCCGGCAGAGGTCGAGTTCGTCCAGGCAGACGTGGCCGACAACGCCGCCGTACGAGGCATTCTGGCCGGCAACGGCTTCGACGGGGTGCTGCACTTTGCGGCCCTCTCCCTCGTCGGACAGTCCGTGCAGGACCCGGAGTCCTATTTCGCCAACAACGTGGGCGGGTCCATCGCGCTGGTTCGCGAGGTCGTCGCCGCGGGCGTTCCGCGGTTCGTGTTCTCGTCGACCGCCGCGACCTACGGCGAGCCCGAGAGCATCCCGATCACCGAGGAAGCACCGACCAGGCCGACCAGCCCGTACGGCGCCTCCAAGCTGGCGGTCGACGAGCTGCTCCGGTTCACCGCCGCCGCCCGGCCGCTGTCCGCGACCAGCCTGCGCTACTTCAACGTGGCCGGAGCTCACGGCGACATCGGCGAGCGGCACGCCACCGAGACCCACCTGATCCCCAACGTCCTCGCCGTCCCCGCCGGCAAGCGCGACGCCGTCGACGTCTTCGGAACCGACTACCCGACCGCGGACGGCTCCGCGGTCCGGGACTACATCCATGTCGTCGACCTGGCCAAGGCCCACGTGCGTGCTCTCGAGACCTCCGACCGGCCGGGACATCGGGTGTTCAACCTCGGCATCGGGCGCGGCTACTCGGTCCTCGAGGTCGTCGACACGGTGCGCAAGGTGACCGCCCACCCGGTTCCCGTACGGGAGTCACCGCGTCGGGCCGGCGACCCGGCGACGTTGGTCGCGTCCAGCACCAAGGCCAACGCCGAGCTCGGCTGGTCAGCGGAGCTCGACCTCGAGCAGATGGTCTCCGACGCCTGGCGGTTCCACCAGCAACGGGGCTGAACGCTCCAGACGCGCCTGCGCCGCACCGATGACTGCGAGTAGTTCCATTCGCCGGTACGGGGGAGCGCCGCATGTCCGAGCAGCCCGAAACGTCGTCCCTTCGCCGCCCGGCGTCGTTGTCCGTCGGCCTGATGGCCGTAGGTGTCGCTGCTCTCGGGGTCCGCCAGCAGGTCGTGGTCCGTGGGTTCCTGTGGGACGGGTACCGGGTCAATGCGGCCGGTCGGGCCAAGAACATGGCCAGGTTCGCCGCCGAGCACAAGCCCTGGCCGTTCCCTGCGCCGCAGAGGCCGGCGCCGCTGCACCTGCGCGAGGCGCTCGGCTACGGCGTGAGTACCGGGCTGACCATCCTGATGGTGGGCGCGCTGGCCCTCACGCTGATCGCCGTCGGGCGACGACGGCTGTGGCTGCCGGTTGCCTTCGGCGGACTGTGCCTCGGGCAGGCCACGATGGTCCTGAACTCCTACGCCGACTGGGCGTCCTGGGTCGGTGTTGCGGCGGCGCTGGCAGTCGTCGCCGCGGCTGCGGTGCCGCTGCTGGTGGCGACCAGGGGCAGGCAGGTGCGGCACCGACGGATCCTGCCGGCTCCCCTCGCGGTGACCGCCCTCGCCGGCGTCCTGCTCGCCGACTACGTCTGGGTGCAGCACTACAACGGGCCGGTCCAGCCGCGGCCGGCCCCGACGTTGGCGCTGCTCGTCGGTGCGGCGTTCCTGACCGCCTCGCGGATGCGCCGGCGTTGGCTTCCGGTGTTGCTCGTCGGCTCGGTTCTCGCGGTCCCGCAGCTGCAGGATCCCCTTGGCGGCCTGGTCGTCAGCGGGCCGGCGATGGCGCGGCTGGGCCTGAGCCAGTACCAGCTCGGGCCGCTGCTGTTCACGATCGGCGTTGCGCTGGCCGGTGCTGGCATCGGTCGGTACGGAGCACAGGCGCTGGACCTTTGGAGGTCGTTCGCCGGCCGTGGCCCGGTGCTGCACCTGCGCCGCGCCGAGAACGTCACCGCGTGAGCTGACCCGGAGTCGGGCAGCCCTGCTTCGGTAGGCTCGCTGGCATGACGACCGACCTGCAGAGCCCGATCTCTCCCGTCATCGACGAGCTCTGGGAGCGGCGCACCGCGCTCAGCTCCGCCGACACCGACGCCCGCAACGCGGTCATCGAGGCGATCGACGCACTGGACGCCGGCACGGCCCGGATCGCCTGGGTCGACGCGGCCACCGACGAGGTCGTGGTCGACGAACGGGCGAAGCGCTCGATCCTGCTGGGGTTCAAGGTCCTCGACATGCTGGAGTCCTCGGCCGGTGACTTCCGCTACCACGACCGGATGCCGCTGAAGACCCGTCTCGACGGCGTTCGGGTCGTCCCAGGAGCCATCGCGCGCTGGGGTTCCTACCTGGCTCCCGGCGTCATCCTGATGCCGAGCTTCACGAACATCGGTGGCTACGTCGACTCCGGCACGCTGGTCGACACCTGGGCGACGGTCGGGTCCTGCGCCCAGGTGGGCAAGAACGTCCACCTCTCCGGCGGTGTCGGCCTCGGCGGCGTGCTCGAGCCACCGAACGCCCGCCCGGTCGTGGTCGAGGACGACGCCTTCGTCGGATCGCGGGCGATGGTCGTCGAGGGCGCCCGGGTGCGCCGCGGAGCCAAGCTCGGCGCCGGTGTCATCCTCACCTCGTCCACCCGGGTCTTCGACTCCGCGACCGGTGACGAGCTGCCGCGCGGAGAGGCGCCGGAGCGGGCAGTCTGCGTCATGGCCAACCGGGTGAAGTCCTTCCCTGGCGGCGATTTCGGGCTGCCCTGCCTGCTGGTGCTCCGCCGCCTCGCCGAGGGCGAGATCCACGACAAGCTGGCGCTCAACGACACCCTGCGAGAGCACGGCCTCGCGACATGACCACCATCGAGTCGCCGCTGGACGAGCTGGTCACCTTCCTGGTCGACACACCGTCGGTCAGCGGTGGCGAGCAGGAGCTGGCCGACTGGGTCTTCGCCGCGCTGTCCCCGTACGGGCACCTGTCCGTCGTCCGTGACGGCAATGCCGTGGTGGCAAGGACTTCGCTCGGTCGCGGTTCGCGGGTGATCCTCGCCGGGCACCTGGACACCGTGCCCGTCGCGGACAACCTGCCGTCCCGGCGTGAGGGGTCCCGGCTGTTCGGCTGTGGTGCGACCGACATGAAGGCCGGCGTCGCCGTCATGCTGTCCCTGGCGGCGTCGGTGACCTCGCCCCGGCACGACCTGACCTATGTCTTCTATGACTGCGAGGAGGTCGAGGCTGTCCGCAACGGCCTCGGCAGGGTCGCCCGCAACCATGCCGACTGGCTCGCCGGCGACCTGGCGATCGTGATGGAACCCAGCACCGGTGAGATCGAGGCCGGTTGCCAGGGGACGATGCGGGTCGAGGTGACGATCCCGGGCAAGCGGGCACACTCCGCCCGATCATGGCTCGGGGACAACGCGATCCACGGCGCCAGCGAGCTGCTCAACTCCCTTGTCTGGTACGAGGCCAGGGAGCCGGTGGTGGACGGCATCCAGTACCACGAGGGTCTCAACGCGGTCGCGATCCACGGTGGCGTTGCCGGCAACGTGATCCCGGACGAGTGCGTCGTGACGCTCAACTACCGGTTCGCGCCGGACCTCGACGGCGTGCAGGCCGTCGACCACCTGAGCGAGTTCCTCGAGGAGTACGGGTTCCCGTTCGTGGTGACGGACCTGTCCGAGGGCGCCCGTCCGGGCCTGGATCGGCTGCTGGTCAAGGACTTCGTGGCTGCCGTCGGTCGGGAGCCGAGGGCGAAGTTCGGTTGGACCGACGCCGCGCGTTTCTCCTCACTCGGCGTGCCGGCACTCAACTGGGGACCCGGCGACCCCAACGTGGCGCACTCCCGCGGCGAGTACGTCGATCTGCCCCAGCTCGACGAGTGCGCAGGAGTGCTGCGCAGCTGGCTATCCCCGTAGCAAGGTCGCCAGAAGATCCGCTTCGGACTTCGTGATCTCATGGTCCGAGTCGCCGGATACGACGAGGGTTGGGCCGGCGATGGCAGCTGTGACCTTCGCCACGCTCAACACGTGGCTTGACTGCACAAAGGCGAGCTGATTCCTCGGAGCAGCCGCTGCCGCCACGCGCTGCGTCAGCTGCTGCAACGTCCCCATGTCTCCCGCGGCGACAGTGATCTGAACCGACCACCCCTGGCTGGGGTCATACATCGCGTCGGCGAGTACCCCAACCAGGGTGGTTGCCCTCGTCGCGAGGCCGTAGCAGGTTCTCAGGTCGGCACCGCTCCCGACGAGCTTGCTCCCCGTTGGCACGCTGCTACCGCATGTAAAGGTCGACTCGACCTGCCGCAGCTGTACGACCCCGGGCCCGGGCACGGGCAGGCCGATCTGGTGCCCACCGGCGTCCATGGCGCGGAAGTCCACGACGTCCCCTGACATCGTGGCCGCGGGGTACCGGAAACCCCTGCCGGTGACGGGTTTGACGTCAACTGACGTCCCGTCGCTCCGGAGCACTCTCACCAGTGCGACAGCGGGTGCCACGGCGATGACGGCCGAGGTGTGCGCTGCGTCACTGCCGGCGAGGGTGATCGGATCGGGCGCCCTGCTGATGGCGCCGAAGCACTGCGAGGGGCCGGTGGCGCCGCCCGTCCCGATCTCGATGCGGCACAGTCTCTGCCCCTGCCAGTAGACCCCCAGCGACGGGGCACCGCTGCTCGCCATCGCGAGGGCTTCGCTGGTCGCGTGGTTGGGGTTCGCGTCCTGCGTGAGACCGACTCGCCAGTCCTCGGGGCCGATGAGCCCGGCCGTCATGCTGCGGTCACTGGACGCCAGCTGAACGGTCCCGAGGGCGACGACGACCAACACGGCGGCGAGCCCGGCAGCTCCCGTACGACGGCTGCGGCGGAGCCTGGCGGCCCGCCGGCGCAGGTCAGCGGAGGGCGAAGGGTGCAGCGGCGGGTTGGCAGCCAGCTCCTGCAAGGTGCGGGTCAGCGTCGTCTCGTCCATCAGATCTCCGTCTCTTGTCCGGTGTGAGCGGCGAGCATCGAAGGATCGACCCGGAGCTTGGCCAATGCCTTGCTGGCTTGGCTCTTCACGGTGCCGAGGCTGCAGTCCATCAGTTGTGCCACCTCGGTCTCGGTCAGCCGTT
>JAWWOM010000241.1:0-6483 GCA_033851655.1 Frankiales bacterium | reverse complement strand
ACGGCGGAGTGGGGCTACCTGCGGATGCACGAAGGGCGCGCGCATCCGTGGCCGTTCTACGGCAGGACGGCGCTGCAGACCTGGGCGGCGCGGCTGCAGGAGACGTTCGGCGACGATGCCGACGCCTTCGTCTACTTCAACAACGACCCACGCTGCGCGGCGGTCGACAACGCGATCACGTTCGGCCAGGCGCTGGACCGGCTCGGCGTCGCCAGGTCCCGAACCCCGGCGCACCGGCCGCAGCTCAGCGCGGCCGCCTGACCAGCGAGGTGCTGCACGGCCGGCCTAGTAGGCCCGGCCGAAGATGACCCGCTTGCCGTAGGCGGACGGCTCGCCACAACGCACGCAGAGTCCGCTCGCCTCGGCACCGTCGGTCGGGATGTTGCGCGGGGTCGCCTGGGTCAGAGCCTTGATGTCGTCCTCACACTCCGGCCGCCCGCAGTGGAAGGCGACCGCCCACCCGGTCGAGACGGCGGCGGCGAAGGCGTCCCAGTCGTCAACCAGCTGGGTGTGCTCGTCGCGGAAGGCCGTCGCCCGGGCGAGCAGGAAGTCCTGGTACGCCTCAAGAATCGCCGGCAGCTCGGTCACCACGGTGGCCAGGGACAGCTCGGTCTTGCCCTCGTCCGGGTCGGCGGTGAGCCGCTTGGACATGATGACGTGGCCGGCCTCGAGGTCGCGCGGGCCGAGCTCGAGGCGCAGGGGGACGCCCTTCATCTCCCAGTCGTGGAACTTGAAGCCCGGCGAGACCTGCGGCCGGTCGTCGACGTGCACCCGCATGCCCGCGGCCTTGATGCGACCGGCGAGGTCGTGCGCGGCCGCAGCAGCCGCCTCGCCACCCTCGCCGCGGCCGATCGGGACGATGACCACCTGGTACGGGGCCAGCTTGGGCGGCAGCACCAGGCCCTTGTCGTCGCCGTGGGTCATGATCACGGCGCCGATCATCCGGGTGCTCATGCCCCAGGACGTGGTGTAGCAGAGCTGCTCCTTGCCGGTGGCGTCGGTGTACTTGATGCCGAAGGCCTTGGCGAAGTTGGTCCCCAGGTAGTGCGACGTGCCGGCCTGCAGCGCGCGGCCGTCACGCATCATGCCCTCGATCGAGAACGTGCGCACGGCACCGGCGAACCGCTCGCCCGGGGTCTTTTCCCCTGGTACGACAGGGATCGCGGCGACGTCGCGGGCCACCGCCTGATAGAAGTCGAGAGCCAGCATCGTCTCGCGCATCGCGTCGGCCTCGTCAGCGTGCGCAGTGTGCCCCTCCTGCCAGAGGAACTCCGTGGTCCGCAGGAACATCCGCGGCCGCAGCTCCCAGCGCACGACGTTGGCCCACTGGTTGAGCAGCAGCGGAAGGTCGCGGTGGCTGGAGATCCACTTGGCCATGAACTCGCCGATGACCGTCTCCGACGTCGGCCGTACGACCAGCGGCTCCTCGAGCTGCTTGCCACCGGCGTGCGTCACGACCGCGAGCTCGGGCGCGAAACCCTCGACGTGCTCGGCCTCACGTTTGAGGTAGGACTCGGGGATGAACAACGGGAAGTAGGCGTTCTGGTGCCCGGTGTCCTTGATCCGCCCGTCGAGGTCGGCCTGGATCAGCTCCCAGATCCGGTAACCGTACGGCCGGATGACCATGGTGCCCTTGGCCGGGCCACGGTCGACCAGCTCGGCCCGGATCACCAGGTCGTTGTACCAACCGGAGAAGTCCTCGGACTGCGGGATCACTGCCTTTTCGTCACGCTGTTTCGCCACCGGGCAAGGTTACCGGGTGTCCTCAGGCCAGCGGCTGAAAATGCTCGACCATCGGCGCCGGGTCGTAGAAGTGGTGCAGCTGGGCCCGCCACTCCTGGAACGCCGGCGAGCCGCGAAAGCCCTCCATGTGGTCCTCGAGCCGTTCCCACTCCACCAGCAGCAGGTAGGTCGACGGCCGCTCGAGGCCTCGGGAGAGCCGGAGCGAGATGAAGCCGGGGGACGCCGCGATGATCAGCCTCGCCTTGGCGAACGCCGCCTCGAAAGCGGTCTCCTGACCGGGGATGACGGGCAGCTCAACGTGTTCGAGGATCATGTCGACCATCATGCCGTGGATGGCGTCGCTCTGCCGCGTGTCAGCTGTTCGACTCCGGCTCGCGCCCGGTGACCGTGTGCGTCGGCACCAGCGAGCCGCCGTCCTGCCGGTAGTAGGTCATCGACGTGAGCGGCGGCGAGTAGGCGTGGATGCTCACCGCCGGCAGCGACTCCACGTTGCGGACGTCGTGGACGACACCCGGCGCCACCCACTGGGTGCGGCCGGGCCCGAGGTCGGTTGCCGACAGCTTGCCGGCCTCGATCCGCACCTCCTCCAGCGCGCCCTGGACCACGGTGAAGGCCGCGGTCGACCCACCGTGGTCGTGCAGCTCGGTGGTCTGGTCCCGCAGCCAGCTCAGCAGCCACACGTCGGTGTCGCCGTCGCCGTGCAGACGGGTCCACCACCGGCTCTGCGCGGAGAACCGCAGCCGGGGCAGCCACAGCTGGGTGTCCTCGGCATAGCGACGAACCAGGTCGACCAGCTCCGCCAGGTCGAGCCGCCGGGCGGGCGAGGAAAGAGTGTCGAGCGTCATGGAGAGTCCAACCAAGTCGAGGGGTGCGCGGGACGCGGGGGCTGAGGACGGGCTGCGTCAGCGACAGGCTTGGTCGAACTGCGGCATCATGTTGTCTAGTAAACAGGTAGGAATGGTTCCTGACAAGGTCAGTCGATCGACTCGGCAAGCTCCATCCAGGCTTCCTCGGCCGTCGTACGGGCAGCGTGCAGCGCCTTGAGCTCGGCGTTCAGCGCCGTCACCACGGCGAAGTCACTCGACGAGGCGGCCATCCTGGCGTGCAGCGCCGCCTCGTCCTTGTCGAACTTCTGGATCTGCCGCTCGAGCCGCTGCATCTCCTTGCGCATCGCCCGGCTGTCCCCCGCCGGCTTGGCCGGCGAGGAGGCCTTGGCGCCCGGGCCGGCCGCGTCGCGGATCGCCCGGCGGCGCTCGAGGTAGTCCTCGACCCCGCCCGGCAGCTCCACCACGTGCCCGTCGCCGAGCAGCGCCACGGTGCGGTCGGTCACCCGCTCGAGGAAGTAGCGGTCGTGGGAGACCACCAGCAGCACCCCTGGCCAGGAGTCGAGCAGGTCCTCGAGCGCGGTCAGGGTGTCGATGTCGAGGTCGTTCGTCGGCTCGTCGAGCATCAGCACGTTCGGCTCGGTCAACAGCAGCCGCATGAGCTGCAGCCGCCGCCGCTCGCCGCCGGACAGCTCACCCACCCGGGTCCACTGCCGCTGCCCGGTGAAGCCGAACCGCTCGAGCAGCTGGGACGCGGTCATCTGCCTGCCCTTGCCGAGCTCGATGACCTTGGCCACGTCCTCGACCGCCTCGAGGACCCGCAGCGAGCCGTCCAGCTCGGTGACCTCCTGGGAGAGATAGGCGAGCTTGACGGTCTGGCCGACCTTGACCTCGCCGGAGTCCGGCGTACGGGACCCCTCGAGCAGCCGCAGCAGCGTGGTCTTGCCCGCGCCGTTCACCCCGACCACGCCGAACCGGTCGCCCGGCCCCACCCGCCAGGTCACGTGGTCGAGCAGCGTCCGGCCGGGGATGCCCAGCGTCACGTCCTCGGCGTCGTAGACGGTCTTGCCCAGCCGGGCCATCGCGAACTTCTGCAGCTCGACGCTGTCCCGTGCCGGGGGCTCGTCCGCGATCAGCGCGTTGGCGGCGTCGATCCGGAAGCGAGGCTTGGAGGTCCGGGCGGGCGGCCCGCGGCGCAGCCAGGCGAGCTCCTTGCGCATCAGGTTCTGCCGGCGGTCCTCGCTGACGGAGGCGATCCGGTCCCGCTCGGCGCGGGCGAGGACATAGGCGGAGTAGCCGCCCTCGTAGGAGTTGACCGCGCCGTCGACCACCTCCCAGGTCGTGTCGCAGACCTCGTCGAGGAACCACCGGTCGTGCGTGACAACGACAAGTGAACCGCGCCAGGTCTTGAGATGGCTTGCCAGCCAGGCGATCCCTTCGACGTCGAGATGGTTGGTCGGCTCGTCGAGGATCAGCAGACCGGGCTGCGAGACCAGCATCGAGGCCAGCGCCGTACGACGTCGCTCACCGCCGGAGAGAGTGTCGACGATCGAGTCGAGGCCGTTCGGCAGGTCGAGAAGCCCTAGCCCTTCGATGATCCCGCGCAGTGCGGCGTCGGCAGCCCACTCGTGCTCGGCCAGGTCACCGATGACCACCGAGTGCACGGTCGCACCCTTGGGCAGCGGCGCCTGCTGCGACAACAGCGCCACCTGGAGCCCGCCGGTGTGCGTCACCCGCCCAGAGTCCGGCTGTTCCACCTGGGCGAGAAGCCTTACCAGCGTGGACTTTCCGCCACCGTTGCGCCCCACGACGCCGATCCGGGAACGCTCGTCGACGCCGAGTGAGATCGCGTCCAGCAGGGTCCGGGTCCCGTACGACTTGGTCACCTGCTCGAGGTTGACAAGGTTTGCCATCAGGTCTCCGTCACGACGATGCGGGCGCCGTGGACGGGTCCATGGGCAGTGCGGACCGCGCGGCAGACCCCGGCGGCGGACAACGCGGCAGCGAGGCTCAACGCATCAGCGGCCGACCCGCTAAGGAAAGCACACGTCGGTCCGGAGCCCGACACCACCGAGCCGAGTGCACCCAGCTCTCGCCCGGCGTCCAGGGTCCGGCGAAGGGCCGGCCGCAGTCGTACGGCTGCCACCTGCAGGTCGTTCCCCAGCGCGGCGCCGAGCGCCTTGGCGTTGCCGGCGCGGAGTGCGGCGAAGACCGCATCGGGAGAGGGCACCGGCCGAGGGTCCGTGGCGACCCGCAAGGCGTCGAGCTCGGCATAGACCGCCGCCGTGGCCAGCCCGCCGTCGGCCAGCGCGAACACCCAGTGGTAGTCGCCGCGGGCCAGCACGGAGGTGAGCTGCTCGCCCCTGCCCCTGCCCAGCGCCGTCCCGCCGTGCAGGGCGAACGGTACGTCGCTGCCCAGCTCGGCAGCCAGCCCGTCCAGTGCCTCCCGGGTGAGGCCGGCCCCCCACAGCGCGTCCAGGGCGACCAGTGTCCCCGCGGCGTCGGCACTGCCGCCGGCCATGCCGCCGGCCACCGGGATCCCCTTGCGCAGGGTCAGGTGGACGTCCGGCTCGATCCCGAGTCGGTCCCCGAGCAGCCGGGCAGCCCGTACGGCCAGGTTGGTGCCGTCGAGCGGGACGTCCTGCTCACCCTCACCGCTGACCTCGACGGTCAGCCCGTCGGACTCCCGCACGGTGACCTCGTCGAACAACGACACGGCGTGGAAGACCGTGGCGAGGTCGTGGAAGCCGTCATCCCGGAGCATCCCGCAGCCGAGGAACAGGTTGACCTTGGCCGGCACCCGTACCGTGACGGTGGTGTCGGTGGTCGGCACGGCGAACAGATCTGCTCCTCGGGGCTTCGGCTCCCGGGCCCGTCCGGATGAGGGGCCCGGGGTCGATGCTACGCAACGCCCCTCAGCTCACCATGGCTCCGTGCAGCACGGCCGCCTCGGTCCACATCACCGCGCCGGAGGCGCAGTGCGGGGCGATGCCGGCCAGCACCAGCCCCGTGGTGGACGAGACCCGGACCGTGTGCCGCACCCACGCACCGCCGGCGACCCGGGTGTCGGCGAAGACCGCGCCGCTGTTCTCGGTGCCGGCCTGGAAGCCGACGTAGAGCCGGTTGCAGCTGATCGCCACCCGCGGGTTGGTCACCGGCGCCGTCCCCGGCGCCTGTGGCACGGCCACCGTGTGCAACGCCACCGGACCGGAAGAGCCGGCCGTCGTCGCCAGCATCACGGTGCGGCCGTGCATCCAGGTGAGATAGCTCGCCGAGCCGGACCGGATGAGGTCGGCCTCGGGGTTCTCGACGCCGTTGTCGATCTCGCGCGGCGTGGACCAGGTCCGGGAGCTGTGCGCCAGCAGCAGGTGGTAGCCGCTGGCGGTGTGCCGGGAGAACGCGAGGACGAAACCCTGGCCCGTCGCGGCGGCCGCCAGGGACGGCGCGGAGTCGTCGACCCCGGCGCCTGCCGGCAGGATCCGGTCTTTGGGCGAGACGACGTAGTTCCGCGACCCGGCCTCGTGCATGCCGAACCCACCAGAGGCCTTGGGCTCGGTCCAGATCGCCAGCCAGGTGCCGCCCCTGGCCGCCACGGTGCCCTCGAGGCCGCCGCCGACCGCCGGTGAGAGCAGGTTGCCACGGGTCATGGTGCCGTCGTGCAGCACCTTGGCGATGCGCACGCCGTCGGTCGCCCGGTAGAGCAGATAGCTGGCCTGCGCGTCCTGCGTGGTCGCCAGCACCTGACCCTTGTACGGGGTGGCGACGTGCAGCGTACCGCGGTTGTGGCCGGGGTTGAAGGTGGCGTAGTCGATGCTGTCGCCGTTGCACCCGGTCTCGAGGAAGCCGCGGACCCAGCCGTCGGGCGCTGGGCTGAACTGGGCCGTGGGGGTGGTGATGCAGGCCGTGTCGTAGACGG
>JAWWOM010000232.1:0-13967 GCA_033851655.1 Frankiales bacterium | reverse complement strand
CCGAAGTTGACGATCGAGGAGACGAAGCCGGACCGGACCTGGCCCTTCTGCAGGGTGGTCAGGAAGTTCTGGCGGACGGCCGACTGGGTCTGCTCGAGCCACGCCCGGCGGGACAGGACCACGTTGTTGCGGTTCTTGTCCAGCTCGATGATCTTGGCCTCGAGGGTCTGGCCGACGTAGGGCTGCAGGTCACGGACCCGGCGCATCTCGACCAGCGACGCCGGCAGGAAGCCGCGGAGACCGATGTCGAGGATGAGGCCACCCTTGACCACCTCGATGACCGTGCCCTCGACGATGCCGTCCTCTTCCTTGATCTTCTCGATCGTGCCCCACGCGCGCTCGTACTGCGCCCGCTTCTTGGACAGGATGAGCCGGCCCTCCTTGTCCTCCTTCTGGAGAACCAGGGCCTCGATCTGGTCACCGACCTTGACGACCTCGTTGGGGTCGACGTCGTGCTTGATGGAGAGCTCGCGAGAGGGGATGACACCCTCGGTCTTGTAGCCGATGTCGAGCAGGACCTCGTCACGGTCGACCTTGACGATCGTGCCCTCGACGATGTCGCCATCGTTGAAGTACTTGATCGTGAGGTCGACGGCTGCGAGGAAGTCCTCGGCCGACCCGATGTCGTTGATCGCCACCACGGGAGTGGTGTAGGCGGGGGCATCGGACTCGGGTCGCACGTCGGTGGTGGTCGTCATGTGGGTTGGTGTCTCCGGACAGGGGTCGGTGGTGTGCGAGGAGCGCCGACGGGTCCTGTTCGCTAGCCGGGACGATGGACGGGTCCGCCGGAGACGGCGGGAACTGACGACCGTATGACGACTTCACGAGCGCAGGCCTGCTCGGTATGAGGCAACGCGGGCCCGCAGCGCAACGTCAAGACTACGCGGAACCGATCAGTACGGTCAATCGGACCGGAATCGCCAGTTCGCCCGCTCGCACCCGGACCGGGATGCTGGTCCGGTGAGCGACCATTCTGCACCCACCGCCGCCGGGGTCGAACGTCGCCCGGTCGGTTCGGAGGCCACCGTACGGGCCAACCGCCGTTGGTGGGACGGTGCCGCTGCCGAGTACCAGGCCGAGCACGGCGACTTCCTCCGCGACGACGGATTCCTCTGGTGCCCCGAGGGACTCGACGAGGCGGACGCGCACCTGCTCGGGGACCCTTCGACGCTGCCCGGCGCGGACGTGCTCGAGGTCGGTGCCGGGGCCGCCCAGTGCTCGCGCTGGCTGCTGGCCCGTGGCGCCCGGCCGGTCGCGCTGGACCTCTCCGGCGCACAGCTCGCGATCGCCCGCCGGCTGGACGCCGACCGGGCGGGCAGGGTGCCGCTGGTGCAGGCCGACGCCGAGGTGCTGCCGTTCGCCGACGCGAGCTTCGACCTGGTGTGCTCGGCGTTCGGGGCGGTGCCGTTCGTTGCCGACTCAGGTGCCGTCATGGCCGAGGTGGCCCGGGTGCTGCGACCCGGCGGGCGGTGGGTGTTCTCGGTGACCCACCCGATGCGCTGGTGCCTGCCGGACGACCCGGGGCCGGGCGGCCTGCGGGTGACCTGGAGCTATTTCGACCATCGGCCCTACGTCGAGGTCGACGACGGCGGCACGGAGATCTACGTCGAGCACCACCGGACGATGGGCGACCGGGTACGGGAGATCGTGGCGGCCGGGCTGGTGCTCCTGGACGTGGTCGAGCCGGAGTGGCCGCCCGGGCACGACCGGGTCTGGGGTCAATGGTCTCCGCTGCGCGGCCGGATGGTGCCGGGCACCGCGATCTTCGTCACCCGCAAACCCTGACCACCCGGGGCCACTCTGATCTCAAGGGCGCGAAGCGGCCGTGACGCTCAGCCGGCCAACGCGTCCTTGGACTCCCACTGCGCCGGCTCGGCGGCCGGCTCCGTCCCTGGCTTGCCAGGACGGACCAGCAGCAGCACAACCACGCCGGTGAGGACGCCGACGAGGCCCGCCACCAGGAAGGCGGCGTCCAGTCCGGAGGCGAACGCGGTGTGGATCGTGTGGACGAGCTGGTCACGACCGGCAGCCGGCGCCGTGCCGATCACGGCCTTGGACTGACCACCGGCCAGCGCGTTGGCCAGGCCGGCGGCGCCGTGGACGCCGTGCCCGGACAGGCTGTGCGCCACCCGAGCGGTGAAGATGCTGCCCAACACGGCGATACCGAGGGCGAAGCCGAGCTGGCGGGCGGTGTTGACGGCACCCGCCGCCATGCCGCCGCGCTGCGGCTGCACCGCCGCCATCGCCGAGGAACCCAGGGTGGGCGTTGCCAGGCCGACCCCGATGCCGGAGATGGCGAAGCCGGCGACCAGGGCCGGCCAGCTCGAGCCCGAGCCGACGAACAACGCACAGAGCAGGCCGCCGGCCCCGATCAGGATCAGCCCGCCACCGATGATCGGACCCGGCGCGGACTTGTGCAGGAACCGGCCGATCACCGCTGACACCAGGAACGCGGAAGCCGAGAGCGGCAGCCCGGTGAGGCCGGCCTCGATCGGGCTCAGCCCGATCAGGGACTGCAGCCAGATCGAGGTGTAGGTGAAGTAGGCGAAGGCCGCGAAGTTGATCAGCAGCGCGGCGAGCATGATGCCGACGAACGACTTGTTGCCGAACAGGCCCAGGTCCAGGAGCGCGTGGTCGCTGCGCCGTTCGACCACGATGAAGCCGATCAGCGCCACCGCCGACAGGACCAGCAGACCGAGCACCTGCCAGGAGATCCAGCCGTTGTCGCTGGACCGGATCGAGGCGAAGACAATCGCGGCCGCGGCCACGGTGAACGTGGCCATGCCCGGCACGTCGACCTGGCGCCGGTCGGTCGGGCGCTCACCGGAGAGAACGCGCAGCGACAGGGCGATCGCCGCCACGCTCACCGGCAGGTTGACGAAGAAGATCCACCGCCAGGAAAGTCCCTGGGTGAGCAGTCCGCCGATGATCGGGCCGAGCGCGGCGGACGCGCCGGAGACCGCGCCCCACATCCCGTAGGCGGTGCCCCGGTCACGTCCTCGGTATGAGCTGTTCAGCAGCGCGAACGTCGTGGCGAACATCGCGGCACCGCCGACGCCCTGCACCGCCCTGGCGCCGATGAGGAGGCCGACGTCGGGCGCCACCCCGCAGGCCAGGGACGACACCGCGAACAGGCCCAGCCCGGCGATGTAGGCGCGGCGGTGCCCGACGATGTCGGAGATCGAGCCGATCCCCATGAGCAGCGCTGCCAGGGCCAGCGCGTAGGCGTCGACCACCCACTGCATCGCCGAGAACGACGTGCCCAGGTCGACCGCCATGTCAGGCAGCGCGACATTCACGATCGTGACGTCGACCAGCAGCATGAACGTGCCCAGACAGATCGTGACGAGTGGCCACCACTTGCGCATCGAAGTGCTCCCAGCATCGTTCCTCGGCGGACGGTTCATCGTCGCCCGGAGCACCGACAGTTCTCGAACCGGAGGCCGAGCTGGTACGGAACCTCCACGGTGCCCTCTGCTGCGCAGCAGTCTGCCACGATGGACCGCTAGTACGGCTGCGCCACCGATTTCCACCTGGCCGCCACGGCGATCGTCGTCGACCTGGGGTAGGAGACGTGCCCGGGATCCCCGTCGGACACGTAGAGCGAGGACGGGTTGGCCACCAGCTGAGGCAGCAGGTAGCTGGAGATGTACGGCCGGTCGGCGGCCTTGGCGTCCGCCTGGTTCTGGGCCCGGATCCGCGGCACGTACAGCGGGTCGAACGCTGCGTTGTACGGCGAGTGGGCAGGGCCGGCGCCGACGGCGAAGACACCGGCGAACTTGTACGACGTCCCGCCCGAGCTGCCGGCGTGGTCGAGGGCGCGGGTCTTGGGGATCGCACCGAATGGCAGGGCGAAGGTGGTCACCTTGGCGCTGGGGTCGGCCTTGACGATCATGGCGAGGTTGCCGGCGATCTCCGCCTGGACCTTGGCATCGGTCGCCGTGTGCAGGTTGGTGTGGTCGACGGTGTGGTCGCCCACCTCGTCGCCGTGCGCCGTGAGGTAGGCCAGCACCCGCTCCCCCGCCGTGGTGCCGAAGGGCGCGGCGTTGACATAGAACGTCGCCACCGCCGGGAAGTCGGGATGGGTCACGGCGAAGGCCTGCATCAGCGCCAGCGCAGTGCCGGGCTTGGGCTTGCCGTCGGCGCCGAGCGCGAACTGGCTCACCGTCCCGTCGTCGAACGTGAACACCACCGGGTGCTTGCCGGCCGGGATGTCGATCTTGCCGGCGACGAGGTCGGCGGCCGTGATCGGCACGAAGCCATGCTTCTCGAGGTAGGCCAGGTCGGCGTTGAAGTCGGCCGGCCGGCGGTCGTAGTCGCTGCTGGGGTGGGCCGTGAGCTTGTGGTACATCAGCACCGGCACCCGGCCGAGCTCGTTGGCGTGGACGCTTGCCGGGGCCGGCGGGGGCGCGCTGGACGTGGTCGGCGACGCGGAGGCCCTGGCGGGCGGTGCGGGGGCAGCCGAGGTGGCGACGACCGGGGCCGGGCCGGTGCCCGCCGAGGTGGTCGGGCCGCCGGCCGCGGATCCGTTGGAGGACGTGCAGCCGGTGCAGGCCAGCGCCACCGAGCCGGCGAGGGCGGCGGCGAGGCGTGCGTGACGCAGGGCGGAGGAGGTGCGGCGCGGCATGCGGATCCCAGTCTCGCTCGGTCTTGTCGGTGCGGCGGTGGGTCACGCTACCGGGCGGCAGCGCTGGCCGGTGTCACGACTCATGAGGATTCGGTGACGGTCCGGCGAGGGGTCGGGCAGCGGACACACAGCAGCGCAGAATGCTTCTAGGCTGGCCGAACCGCCATCACCCGCACGACCGCTCGAGGAGATCCGTGCCCTTCCCCCGTACCAGCAATTCCACTGCCCGGTCGCTCACCCCAGTGGCCCTGGCTGTCGCCGTGGCCCTCGCCGGCTCGGGCTGCGGAGTCGCCAGCGGCTCACGCGCCGCCGGCCCGACGACCTCGGCCAGCGCCGCACCCGCCTCGGTGAGCACCTCCCCGACCAGCGCCGCCCCCTCGACCCCGGCGGCGAGCACGTCGGCTCCCGCCGCGACGTCCGCTCCCCCCGGCTCGGCGTCGGCGGTCGCGACACCGTCGATCGGCCCGTCCAGCGGCGGTACGGGCACCGGCGCAGGCACTGGAGGCACGCGCAGGCCGGTACCGACCACCCGTGCGGTCCACATGACGGCGCTGGCGTGGGGCTACAAGCCCAAGCACGACGCGGTGATGGCCTTGCTCAAGGCGCATCGGATCAACGCGATCGAGGTCGACATCAAGGACGAGTCGGGCATCGTCGGCTTCAACAGCACCGTGCCGATGGCCTCGACGGTCGGGGCGATCGAGAAGGACTACGACATCAAGAAGATGGTCAGCGAGATCCACGCTGCCGGTGGCCGGGTGATCGCCCGGGAGGTGGTCTTCCACGACCCCAAGCTGGCCAAGTGGGCCTGGAGCAACGGCCACCAGGACGAGGTGCTGCAAACCACGGGGCACCAGCCGTGGAAGGGCTCGTACGGGGACTTCGCGTTCACCAACTTCGCCAACGCCGCGGTGCAGAAGTACAACATCGACATAGCCGTCGAGGCCGCCAAGGACGGGGTCGACGACGTGCTGTACGACTACGTCCGCCGGCCGGACGGCCAGCTCTCCCAGATGTACATCCCCGGCCTCACCGGAACGCCTGAGCAGGGCGTCGCGTCGTTCGTCGCGAACACCCGCAAGGCGTTCACCCAGGCCGGCGTCCCGACGTTCCTCGGCGCCTCGGTGTTCGGTATCGCAGCGAGCCGGCCCAAGGAGATCGCCCAGGACATCACCCAGATGGCGCCCTACCTCGACTACGTGGCGCCGATGGTCTACCCGTCGCACTGGGGCACGGATGAGTACGGCCTGCACAACCCGGTCACCGAGCCGTACAAGATCGTCCAGCGCTCGCTCAAGGACTTCGTGGCCAAGGTCAAGGGCACCGGCGCGACTGTCGTCCCGTGGCTGCAGGCGTTCTCGCTCGGCGGCGTCACGTACGGGACACCGCAGGTGCTGGCGCAGGAGAAGGGCGCCAGCGATGACGGCCTGCCCGGGTTCCTGCTCTGGAACGCCGGGGCCAACTACGTCGCCGCCGACCTACCGCCGCTGTAGCTGGGCCAACCGGCCCAGCCGCGCTGTGCCACCCGGACGGACCAGACAGCCATCCCCAGCAGCAGCCGATCATCCCCAGTGACGGCGCACGCTAGGGAGCTCAGTGACCACGACCTTCGATCCGATCCAGCTCGCGGACTACGCCACGGAGATGGTCTCGCTGCACGACGGCGAGGGACGCTTCGTGTCCGCCTCCTCGGTGAGCCGCGACGTGCTCGGCTACCCGGCCGAGGACCTGGTCGACCACCGGCTCTCCGACCTGGTCCACCCCGAGGACGCCCGCGCCCTGGAGACGGCCTTCGACGGCGTCCCCGGCGAGGCGCGCCGCGGTGCCGTGAGCGCGACCTGCCGGCTTCGGCACGCCGACGGCTACTGGGCCTGGACCGAGATCACGGTCCGGCCGGCGCCCGGCGACTATGACCGGTCGACGGTCGTCTCCATCCGCGGCGCCGCCGAGCTGGTGGCCGCCCGGCAGTCCGCGGGGTGGGCGGAGGCGACGCTGAGCCAGGTCTTCGAGCACGCGCCGACCGCGATGGCGATGATCGGCATGGACGGCCGGTTCGAGCGGGTCAACCCGGCGATGTGTGCCCTGCTGGACACCTCGGCCGACCAGCTGCTCGGCCGGACGGTTGCCGGCCTTTCGAGTGAAGGCGACTCTCCGGCCGACCGGTTCGCCTGGTCAGAGCTCGCGTCCGGCCGGATCGACCAGATCACGGGTACCCAGTCCTTCCTCCGGGCCGGCCGCGGCCCGGTCACCGTGACCACCCGGCTCTCGATCGGCCACTCCGCGACCGGCCGCCAGCACGTGGTGCTGCACGTCCTCGCCATCCGCGACGCCGAGACCGTGCCGGCGCCCCGCCCGGCAACTGCCCCCCGCCCGGTGCCCGCCGCAGTCCGGGCTCCGACGCGGGCCAGGCCCGAACAGCCACGAGCCGAGGCCCGTACGACCTCCGAGGTGACCGGGCTGACCAGCCGGCCGCTGCTGCTGGACCGGCTCAACCTGGCGGCGGCCCGACAGGAGCGGGACGCGCATTTCCTGGTGATGTTCTTCGTCGACATCGAAGGCGCCGGCAAGATCCTGGTCAAGCAGGGCCGGCGGTCGCTGGAGGGTGTGCTCACCGCCGCCGGCAACCGGCTCCGCTCGACCCTGCGCAACGACGACACGGTCGCGCGGTTCGGCGACCGCGGCTTCGTCGTGCTCTGCCCGGTGGTCGTCAACAGCCAGGACGTGGTCGCCATCCGGCAGCGGCTGGGCAAGGCGGTCGCGGAGGGTCCGATCGTCGTGGACGGCCGCAAGTTCAAGGTGTCGGCCACCGTCGGCGCCACGGTCGTCGGCCCGGGTGAGGCGTGCGACCCGGAGTCGCTGCTGGACATGGCGGACGAGGCCATGTCCGTCACCGGTCTGCGCTGAGGGGTCAGTGTCCGGCGTCGTCCCAGGTGCGGCCCGACCCGACCGACACGTCCAGCGGCACCGACAGCTTGTAGGCGTTGCCCATCTGTTCGCGGACCAGCGCCTCGACCTCGGCACGCTCGCCTGGCGCGATCTCCAGCACCAGCTCGTCGTGCACCTGGAGCAGCAACCGCGACCGCAGACGCCCGTCGGTGAGTGCCTTGTCCACGCCGAGCATGGCCACCTTGATGATGTCGGCAGCCGAGCCCTGGATCGGGGCGTTGAGCGCCATCCGCTCCGCCATCTGGCGGCGCTGGCCGTTGTCGCTCACCAGGTCGGGCAGGTAGCGGCGGCGGCCCAGGATGGTCTCGGTGTAACCGTCCTTGCGGGCGACGTCCACCACGTCGCGCAGGTAGTCCCGCACTCCGCCGAACCTGTCGAAGTAGGTCTCCATCTGTGCCCGGGCCTCTTCGGCACTGATGCCGAGCTGCTGGGCGAGGCCGAAAGCTGACAGCCCGTACGCGAGCCCGTAGCTCATCGCCTTGATCCGCCGGCGCAGCTCCGGGTCGACCTGGTCCACCGGGATGCCGAAGGCCGTCGAGGCGACGAAGGTGTGCAGATCCTCGCCGGAGTTGAACGCCTCCATCAGCCCCTGGTCCTCGGACAGGTGCGCCATGATGCGCATCTCGATCTGGCTGTAGTCGGCGGTCAGCAGCGACTCGAAGCCCTCGCCGACGATGAACGCCTTGCGGATCTCGCGGCCCTCGGCGGTGCGGATCGGGATGTTCTGCAGGTTGGGGTCGGTGCTGGACAGCCGTCCGGTGGCGGCGACCATCTGGTTGAACGTGGTGTGCACCCGGCCCCGGTCGTCCACCATCGGCATCAGCGAGTCGACGATGCTCTTGAGCCTGGCGACGTCGCGGTGCCGGAGCAGGTGCTCGAGCAGCGGGTGGTCGCTCTGCACCTGCAGCCACTGCAACGCGTCCGAGTCGGTGGTGTAGCCGGTCTTGATCTTCTTGGTCTTGGGCAGGCCGAGCTCGTCGAACAGGATCGCCTGCAGCTGCTTGGGCGAGCCGAGGTTGAACTCGCGACCGACCACCGCGTAGGCGGCGTTGGCGGCGTCCTTGACGCCCGCGCCGAGTCGGGACTCGAGCGCCGCGAGGTGATCGAGGTCGGCGGCGATGCCGGTGCGCTCCATGCGCGCCAGCACGTCGACCAACGGCAGCTCGACCTCGCGGAGCAGCTTGGTGCCGCCGCGCCGGTCGAGGTCGGCCTCGAGCGCTTCGGCCAGCTCGAGCACGGCGGAAGCCCTGACCATCACCGCCTGGGCGACCTGATCGTCGACGGAGTCCTCGTCGCTGTCGAAGCTGAGCTGGCCCTCGGCGGTCACCTCGGCCCGCAGCTCACGGCGGAGGTAACGCAGGGCCAGGTCGCCGAGGTCGAAGCTGCGCTGCCCGGGCAGGGCGAGATAGGCGGCCAGCGCGGTGTCCTGGGCCAGCCCGTGCACCGGCCAGCCGTGGGCCGCGAACGCCAGCAGCGGGCCCTTGGCGTCGTGCAGCACCTTGGGCCGGTCGTGGTCGGCCAGCCAGCCGGCCAGCGCCTGTTCGTCGGACTCGGTCAGCTGGGTCGGGTCGACGAAGGCCGCGGCCCCGTCGGCCGCCGCGAGCGCGATGCCGGTGAGCACACCGGCGCCCCGGCCCCACTGGCCGGTCACGGCGATGCCCACCCGGCCATCGGTCCGTGCGTGCTCGTCCAGCCAGGAGGCGAGCTCGTCGGCCCCGACCCGGGAGCCGTCGACGTCGAAGCCCTGGTCGGCCTCTGGCTCGACCGACTGCAGCGTCGCGTAGAGCCGCTCGCGGAGCACGCGGAACTGCAGGGTGTCGAAGAGCTGGTGCACCTGGTCGCGGTCCCACTGGCCGAGGTGCAGGTCGTGCGGACCGACGTCGAGGGGGACGTCACGCTGAAGCTCGGTGAGGGTGCGGTTGCGGACGACGTCCGCGAGATGCTCGCGCAACGCGTCGCCGGTCTTGCCCTTGACCTCGCCCACCCGGTCGACCAGGGCGTCCAGCGAGCCGAACTCGCGCACCCACTTGGCCGCGGTCTTCTCCCCCACGCCGGGAATGCCCGGCAGGTTGTCGCTCGGGTCTCCGCGCAGGGCGGCGTAGTCGGGATATTGGGCCGGCGTGAGGTCGTACTTCTTCTGCACCTGCTCGGGGGTGTAGCGGACCATGTCGGAGATGCCCCGGACGGTGTAGAGCACGGTGATCCGGTCGTCGACCAGCTGGAACGCGTCCCGGTCGCCGGTGACGATGAGGACGTCCATGCCCTCGCCCGCGCCCTGGGTCGCCAGGGTCGCGATCACGTCGTCCGCCTCGTAGCCGGCCACCGAGACGGAGGGGATCGCCAGCGCCTCGAGCACCTCGTGGATCAGGCTGACCTGGCCCTTGAAGTCGTGAGGCGTCTCGGAGCGGGTCGCCTTGTAGGCGGGAAAGGCGGTGTGCCGGAACGTCGGACCGGACAGGTCGAAGGCCACCGCGATGTGCGTCGGTGTCTCGTCGCGCAGGACGTTGATCAGCATTGCGGTGAACCCGTACACAGCGTTGGTCGGCTGGCCGGTCGTGGTCGAGAAGTTCTCCACCGGCAGCGCGAAGAACGCCCGGTAGGCGAGCGAGTGCCCGTCCAGCAGCAGCAACCGGCCGGGCGGGCCGGTCGGTGCCAGGGTCGGCTCAGGGACGGTCAGCTCGTCGATCTGCAGGTTCGGCACCCCGCCATCGTAGGGGTCGGTGCGGACACATTCGGCACCGCGCACGGTGGCTGCCCGCCCCCCTACGCTGTCCCCATGAGCGATGGCGCAGAGATCGTGCAGGAACCGGCCACAGCTCCGGGGCCGCTCGGGAACCTCGGCGCACTCGGCGAGCGGATGGGGCTCCGGCTGCTCGAGGCGTCTGCCGACCGGGCCGTCGGCAGCCTGCCGGTCGAGGGCAACACCCAGCCGTACGGCATCCTGCACGGGGGCGCTTCGTGTGTGCTGGCGGAGCAGCTGGGCTCGATCGCCGCCATGCTGCATGCCGGGCCCGGCAAGGTGGCGATGGGCGTCGAGCTCAACGCCAGCCATCACCGAGCCGTCGCCACCGGGCACATCACGGGGGTGGCCACCGCGATCAGCCGGGGCGGCACGCTGGCCTCGTACGAGATCCTGATCAGTGACGACGACGGCCGCCGGGTCTGCACGGCGCGGCTGACCTGCGTCATCCGCGACGACCGTGGGGCCGGCGCGGGCGATCAGTCCGGCAGGACGACAGCCGGCTCTTCGGAATAGGCCAGCCGGTCGCTGTAGCCGAGCCGGGAACGCAGGCCGAGACCGGCGCCGACGCTGATGGCGCTGCGCCTGCGCGGCCGGACCGTGCCGCGCGGGTCGGTCAGGGCCAGGTTGCGGCGCAGGGTGGCGACCGGGACGACCCGGCGCATGACCAGCGGAGCGAACCCCAGCCGGGCGTAGAACCGGTTGGCCTCGCGCAGGGCTGGCAGCACGCTGGCCACGATCTCGTCCGCGCCGACCTCCTCGGCCCAGGTCACGGCGCCGGAGAGCAGCGCACGGCCAATGCCTCTGCGCCGCTGGCCCTCGGCGACGACGAGGTGGGTCAGCTGAACGGCCGGCATCTCCATCAGCTGGCCGATGAAGGTGTCCGACAGGATCGCCATGCCGACGACGCCGGCCTCGTTCTCGGCCACGACGATGCGGCACTTCGGCGAGTGCAGGACCTCACGCATCCGGTCCTCGGCGCCGGTCACGACCGCCGGGCTGGGGTCCTTGCAGTGCCGGCTGGCAACTCCGTCACGGCGCACGGCGCGCAGCGAGAACCACAGCGCGATCATCGCCGGGAGGTCGGCCTCGGTCGCTGGACGTACGGACACGGAGGGACGGCTCATGGGAGATCCTTCCCCGGCAGAAGATCACCGCGCACGGTGACCTGCGCCCTCGACGAATGAACCGGAGCCGGCGACAACAACCCTGGTGCGCGCCGCTGGGCTCCCCCGTGAGCCGTGACGGAGCGTAAGCCCGCGAGTGCCTGCAGGGGAAGTGGTCCAGCCGATTTCCTTGTTCCAAAACGTGGAATGTCGAGGACACACCGGACACGACGCAACAGAACGATCGCCGGTCAGCTGCGGGTGGGCGCCGAGGTGTCGGGCAGCACGTCACCGCTGAGGATGGCCTCGGCGACGCCGCGCATCGTCAACCGGCGGTCCATCGAGGTCTTCTGCACGAACCGGAAGGCTGCTGCCTCGGTCAGGCCGTACTCGTTCTGCAGCACGGCCTTGGCCCGGTCGACCAGCTTGCGCGCCTCGAGCCGTCCCTGCAGGTCACCGACCTCACCCTCGAGGGCAACGATCTCGGCATAACGGCTGACCGCCATCTCGATCGCCGGCAGCAGGTCGTGCTTGGCGAACGGCTTGACCAGGTAGGCCATCGCACCCGCGTCACGGGCCCGCTCGACCAGGTCCCGCTGGCTGAAGGCGGTGAGTATCAGCACCGGGGCCCAGCGCGCCTTGGCGACCTTCTCGGCGGCGGAGATGCCGTCCAGGACCGGCATCTTGACGTCGAAGATGCACAGGTCGGGGCGCAGCTGCTCGACCAGGTCGACGGCGGTCTGGCCGTCACCGGCCTCGCCGACGACCTCGTAGCCCTCCTCCTGCAGCATCTCCTTGAGGTCGAGCCGGATCAGCGCCTCGTCCTCGGCCAGAACCACCCGACGGCGTGCGGGCTCGGAGCTGGGCTGTGCTGTCGGGAGGTCGGGCTCATTCATGCTCACGCGAGCAGCCTACTGGGCGCCAGGCACAGGCGGCACCGGCGCCAGGTGGGACGGGCCCATCGCCGCACGGTGCGCGGCGCACAGCAGGGTCCCCGCCCCGTCGCCGGGCTCAGGATGACGGGCCCCCAGGACCCGGACCAGGCGGGCGACCTCGCCCGCAAGCGCCGGGTCGGTCAGTCCGCTCAGGGCCTCGTACGCGGCGGCCGCGCTCGCATCCAGGTCGGGCCGCCCGTCCCGGGCAGGGCGGGCATGGTGGAACCACACCGCCAAGGCAACGGGATCGGGGGCGCCAGGGCCGGCCCTGCGCAGGGAGCCCAGGCTGGACAGCACGGCGGCCAGGTGCTCCTGGCCGGCGACGGGGTCCGCCTGCCAGCCGTCCATCAGGTCGAGGCCGACGGAGAGCCAGGGATCGGTCCGCCCGGCGGCGGCGATCCAGGCATCCATCAGGGCGAAGACGGTCACCATCATCTCCTCCGCCGGGCGCAAGAGCCTCAATCCAGCGTGCCAGAAATCGACCGCCCAGTCTCGTCGCGGGACGCACCCGTCGCGGCGCCGACCGCCAGCCCGGGACCGGTAGCGCCAATGCGGAGTTCCGGCCAGCCCCCAGAGGGGTTGCCCGCTGGTCGCGATGGCGGGCGACCGCCGCCGCGGAAGTCTGGATCCAGGCCGGGTCCGATGCTGTCGACCGACTCATCCGGTTCTCCAGGGGCCACAGGATCGAGGCGAGGGCACAGCATGAGTGTTGACACCACAGCGGAGGCCGTGGCCACGCCCCGCCTGGCACGTCGCGAGGTCAAGCGAACGCCCACGCTGGGCGTGCTCACGCTCCTGGCCTTGGTCGTGGTGCTGGACCAGGTGACCAAGTTCTGGGCGTGGCGGCACGTCTCAACGGTGCGCATCAACGTGGGCGGAGACATCCTGGTCGGCCCCACGGTCGGCCGTCTGTACACCAACCCGGTGATGGGTGCGCTGCTCGACCTGCTCGACGCCGGGTTGTTGAGCCGGGCGTTCGTGCTGCTCCTGCGCCGCTCGCAGACGCCCGTTCTGCGTACGTCAGCAACCCTGGTGCTGGCCGGCTGGATGAGCGACCTGCTGGACCGGCTGGGAATGCATTACGTCACCGCTCCCGGGAGCGTCCGCGGAGCTGTCGATTTCATCCACGTCGGCCGGGACTACTTCAACGTCGCGGACTTCTTCATCCTGGCCGGGACGGTCGGCTTCCTGCTGGTCAGCGGCTACCGGTGGATAGACAAGAGGCTGCTCGCGGGCAAGTGCCAGACGGCGGCAGCGTCGCGCCGCCCGCGGGCCCGGACGCGTGCGCTCGCCGTCGCCGCCGCGATCAGCGTCATCGCCGTCGTAGCGGTGGGCGCGGCAGACTCAGGAGGGACAACCGCGCCGCTCCCGGTCGCGGCCCGGTGACGGTTGCGGTGACGACGACATGCGGTGGGCCTGGTGGGATTCGAACCCACACTGTCGCGGGTTTGAGCCGCGTCCCTCTGCCGGTTGGGGTACAGGCCCGGGCCGTCAGCCTATCGAGTTGACCTCTTCGCCGATGCGGTGCATCCGCAGCGTGTTGGTCATGCCGGAGCGGCCGACCGGGCTGCCGAACACGATCGCCACCAGGTCCCCCGGCTGGCACCGGTTGA
>JAWWOM010000230.1:0-2517 GCA_033851655.1 Frankiales bacterium | reverse complement strand
GAGGAGCCGACGCTCATCCCGACGATCGCCACGAAGACCACGACGCGCCTCTACGGCGCGGATCCCTTCCAGGAAGCGGTCTCGATCAC
Source organism: Frankiales bacterium (assembly GCA_033851655.1). GTDB lineage: Bacteria > Actinomycetota > Actinomycetes > JAWWOL01 > JAWWOL01 > JAWWOL01. Next base: position 2,428 of record JAWWOM010000230.1, on the reverse strand, counting down.
CCAGCACATCTGGCCGGCGGCGGTGCCGTTGAACAACCCGGCGGAGAACGACAACGATCCCGACCGGCCGTGGGCCCTGACCCTGCTGACGCCTGACGACCCGCTGACGGACATCACCGCGGTGCCGCTGATCCACTTCCCGGACGACGCGCCCATCCTTTACGTCACGAAGACCGGCATCCCGCAGGTGACCCTGAACGAGATCAAGCGGCTGGGGGACACCGGCATCTCGCGGTACAAGAACGTCGACGTCTTCCTCGTCGGTGCCGCGGCCAACCCGGCCGTCGAGGCCCAGCTGAAGGCGATCGGGATCATCTCCGTCAACGTGACCGCGCCGACCGTGCCGGACCTCGCGAACAAGGTCGACAAGCTCTACGGGTCGATCGAGAACCCGGACACCGGCGTCGCCAACATGAGCAACGGCATGGAGAACGTGATGATCGGCTCCATGGACGGCACCGACTACCAGTACCTGCTGCCGGCCACACACTGGGTCGCGCACATGGCGTCCGGCCTTCAGTGGGTGCACAAGGACTCCGTGCCCGCCGCGACCATCACGGCGCTCAAGCGCCGGGCCGGGCAGGCGCGCATGTACCTGTTCGGTGGCCCTCAGCAGATCTCGGCGGCAGTCGCCAACCAGCTCGCCAAGTACGGCACGGTGATCCGCGTCACCAACGACGACATCGTCGCCTTCAATGCCGACCCCGTGGACAACCCGGTGGACACGGCGATCGCGTTCGCGAAGATGTGGGACCCGGCAGGCATGGTGGGCTGGAAGATCACCGGGCCCGGTCACGGCTTCACGCTCGTGAACATCAACGACTGGCAGGCCGCGGTGGCCTCGGCTCCGCTGTCGCACCTCGGCTTCCACGCACCGCTGTTGTTCACCACAGGACCGACAACGCTTCCGACGGCAGACGACGGCTACCTCAGCTCGGTAGCCCCGACCTACCTGACGACGCCGGCAGACGGGCCGTACAACATGACGTACGTCATCGGTAGCTGGGCTCAGATCGGCTGGCCGCAGCAGGCGCACGTCGACTACATCTCCGAGATGGGCAACCGGCGGCTCTGGAACCAGAACACCGGCGGCCGTTACGGCGACTCCTCGCAGTAGAAGCTCGCAGTAGAAGGTCGAGTGAGTCACGACGATCGCCCGCGCCGGGCCGCCACCAGCGACCCGGCGCGGGCAACCGCCATGGACTCGGCACGCTCGTGACGGGTGTCGTCGTTCACACGGAGGGGCAATCGCAACCACCACCAACCATGGTTGATACTCGTGGCATGCCGACAACGGCCGGAACAGTCGAAACGGCGACTGAGGGTCGACGCGCACCCCGCGTCGTGCTCGCCGACGACGATGTCCTCCTGCGGGAGGGTCTGGCCAGCCTGCTCGACCGTTCGGGCTTCGACGTCGTCGGCCAGGCAGGGGACGGGGCCGCGCTGCTGTCTCTGGTCCGTACGACCAAGCCGGCAGTGGCGATCATCGACATCCGGATGCCACCGGCGCACGCTACCGAGGGTCTCGAGGCGGCGCGAGTGATCCGTGCGGAGCTGCCCGGCACGGCGATCGTGGTGCTGTCCGCGCATGTCGAGGTCGAGGAGGCGATGGAGCTGTTGGCCGGCGGCGAGCGCCTGGGCTACCTGTTGAAGAGTCGGGTGACCGACGTGGCGCAGTTCATCGACACCGTCGAGAGAATTGCTGCCGGCGCGTCGGTGGTGGATCCTTCGTTGGTGCAGGAGCTGGTCAAGGCCCGGCGGCGGCGTGACCCTCTCGACGCCCTGTCACTGCGTGAGCGCGAGGTGCTCGCCCTGATGGCTGAAGGCGGATCCAACGCGGGGATCGCTCGTCGGCTCTTCGTCTCCGAAGGCACGGTCGAGAAGCACGTACGGAGCATCCTGACCAAGCTGGATCTGCGGGAGAGCGAAACCGATCATCGACGCGTGCTGGCGGTCCTCCGGTTCCTCGAGGCCCGGTAGCTCTACCAGCTCGATGGGCAGCCGACATTGCTGCCAGCCGGAATCCTCCGGTAAGGCGTGCATGCAGCCAGCAGTGGTGCTGGCCACGCCGACAGGAAGCGCGGCATGCGCCAGGGTGGACCAAGGCCATCTGCGAAATGAGGTACCGCCATGCGCTATACCCGACTGGGCCAGACGGATCTGAACGTCTCCGTCCTGGCGCTGGGTACCTGGGCCTTCGGCGGCGACTGGGGATCCTTCGACAGGGCAGACGCCGACAGCGCGATCGAGGGCGCCCTGGAGCAGGGAATCACGCTTTTCGACTCCGCTCAGGGCTATGGGTTCGGTGCCGCGGAGCAGCTGCTCGGCGAGAGCCTGTTCAAGCGCGCTCGCCGCGAGGAGGTCATCGTCGCCACCAAGGGGGGTCTCCGCATGGACGGCACCACCCTGGTGCGGGACGCCAGCGCTT
>JAWWOM010000429.1:0-13075 GCA_033851655.1 Frankiales bacterium | reverse complement strand
GCGGCCGTCGCGGGCGACCAGCAGGTCGTCACCGCGCCGAAGCAGGCCGACAAGCCCATCGACCCGCGAAATGACGCCTCCCCGCTCGGAGTCCGACCCGGAGCACCGCCCAGCTAGCTCAACAGCTGGACGACCTCTAGGCCGCGGAACCCGATGACGGGATCCGCGGCCTTTCTTGTGTCTTCCGCCGACTGCACCGATGAGCCGCACCACCGAATTCCGTCACCTATCAGGAACCACCAACAGCACGAACTCGCCAGGAGGTGGCCGAGATGTACGACAGCGCCCTTGCGCTGGTCGAACGGACCGGAGTGGAGCTCCCATGCTGGAGCACCGACCCCGAGCTGTTCTTCGCCGAGTCCCCAGCGGAGGTGGAGCGCGCAAAGGCGCTCTGCGTCGGCTGCCCGCTGCAGGTCGAGTGCCTCGAAGGTGCACTCGAGCGGCGGGAGCCATGGGGGGTCTGGGGCGGCCAGCTTGTCCTGCAGGGAGTCGTCGTGGCCCGCAAGCGGCCACGGGGTCGTCCGCGCAAGGACAGCCTGGAGACCGCGGCCGTTGCCGCGGACCAGCCAGCGGTCGGGACCGACCCGGCAGTCGACAAGGAGGCAGTGGCCGCATGACCACCGTCGGCACCTACACCACACATTCCAGGACCAGGAGTCGTTCGATGTTACTGATTCACGAAGATCTCGCGAGGGCGCGGATAGCTGAGCGCCTGGACCAGGCGGAGGCGGCGCGGCTCGCCCACATCGCTCGGGCCAGGCGCGCACGGCGCAACCAGAGCCGGGTGTCCCGAGCCACCTCGCGGGCCCGGCTGCTGGTCGCGTTCGGCAGCACCCGCTGACCCGACCGGCCACCCACCCGGCACCACCTCCCAGCAAGGACACAGACGGCGACGCCCCGACCTCCGGAACGATCCCGGCGGCGGGGCGTTGTCGTGCCCGGACTACTCGGCCTGTTGGGCGTCCTGCGCCGGGCTGGTTCCGTCCGGGAGCAGCCCTTCGTCGTCGAGGAAGCCCGGCATCAGGTTGGCCATCTCGGCCCGTACCGGGACCGTCGCCCCGATCTGGCACAGCACGCCGATGCCGGCAAGGGTCACCCGGTGGATCAGCAGGTAGGCGGGCGGCAGGTTGAGCTGGCGGCCGAGCGCTGCTGCGGGGGAGCGCGGGTCGGCGAGGCGCATCGCCTCCTGGCGCAGCCAGGCCCGGCTGAACGTGAACTCCTCCTGCTGTAGCGGGACGAGGATCGGCAACAGGTAGTCGAGCACCCCTTCGGCGTCGACGTGCACCCCCTCCTTGACGAAGCCCTCGCCGCGCAGCCCGTCGAAGACGGCGTCCGCCTTGCCCTGCAGGGCCAGCCGGGACAACCGGCCGATCGGCTCCGGCAGACCGTTGGGCAGCCGGTTGACGGCCCCGAAGTCGATGACGCCGAGCCGGCCGTCGTCGAGCAGCCGGAAGTTGCCCGGGTGGGTGTCGGCGTGCAGCAACCGCGCCCGGCCAGGGCCGGAGAACAGGAAGCGCAGCAACAACAGGCCGGCTCGGTCGCGCTGCTGCTGGGTGCCCTCGCGGATGATCTCGGACAGCGGCGTGCCCTCGATCCACTCGCTCACCAGCACCCGTGGGGTGTAGGCGACCACCGGCGGGACCAGGATGTCCGGGTCACCGGCGTACGCGGCGGCGAATGCCTGCTGGGAGCCCGCCTCGAGCTGGTAGTCGAGTTCCTCGGCCACCCTGGCCTTGAGCTCCTTGAGCAGCGGGTTGATGTCAAGGCCGGGGGAGACCACGGCGAACATCCGGGCCAGCCGGGCGAGCTGGTTGAGGTCGGAGAGCAGCGCGGGCCCGGCACCGGGGTACTGGATCTTGACCGCCACCGGCCGGCCGTCACTCCACACCGCGGCGTGGACCTGCCCGATCGACGCGGCGGCCGAAGGCGTGTCGTCGAAGGACTGGAAGTAGGACCGCCAGTCCGACCCCATCTGGTCGACCAGGACCCGGTGCACGCTCGAGGCGGGCAGTGGGGGAGCCGACTCCTGCAGCTTGGTCAGCGCGGCCCGGTAGGGGGCGGCCAGCTCGTCGGGCAGCGCGGCCTCGAAGACCGACAGCGCCTGGCCGAACTTCATGGCACCGCCCTTGAGGTCGCCGAGCACCTTGAAGATCTGCTCGGCGGTGCGCTGCTGCATCTCGGTGGCGACCAGCTCGGCGTTACGTCCGCCGATGCGCTTGCCCAGGCCCATCGTGGCCCGTCCGGCAACGCCCAGCGGCAGGCTGGCCATCTTGGCCGTACGGTAAACGGTGCGGCGCGGGATGTCGGTCACGTGTCCATCATGCCGGGACGCAGGGACCGATGCTGTCCGCGCGCATCTTCTGTCGCCGCTCATCCTGCGTCCGAGAGCACGCACGGGCACTCCGGGTGCCGGTGCCAGGACCGGCGGCGCAGCCTCCAGTCCGGCAGCGTGACCTCGAGGGAACCCTCGATGGTGGCCGGCAGGTCGCCGTCGAGGTGGCTGAGCACCTGCATGGTGGCGGTGGCGGCGACCATCGCCGCCAGGGTCGCCGGGCAGCGCAGGCCCGCGGTGAGCTGGTGGAACTGCAGGGACAGGCTGGGCCAGCGCGGGTCGCGGTCGGCGCGCTGCAGCTCCTGGCAGTGCAGGCACGACGTGCTGCCGGGCAGGACCAGGGGGCCCACGATGCCGGTCAGCTCCCGTACGGAGACTGCGAGGTGCGGCAGGGTCAGGTTGTCGAGCACCGCGAACGCGGTCAGGTCCAGCAGCCCGACGGTGGCGAGCACGACGAAGTCGGGGGCGCGACGACCGACGGTGTGCGGTGCGAGCTCGGTCAGCGAGGCGTAGACGCCGACCTGGGCCACGCCGGCCGACTCGAGCAGCTCGGCGATCCGGTCGGTGAGCACGGCAGGTCCTGCCACCGCCAGCCGGGCCTGGCGACGGCGGCCCAGCGTGGCCATCGCGGCCCCAGGCCCGGGCCGCAACAGCGACAGGGCGGAGAGCTCCGGGGCGAGCCGGTCGCGCGACCCGGGGTCGAGCTCGCGCAGCGGCCCGGCGTCGAGGGCGGCGTCGTCGAGGAGCGAGCAACGGCTCAGTGTGTCCAGCAGCCGGTCGACGGTCGAGCGGTCTGCGCCGGCCGTGCCGGCCTCGGCCCGGATCTGGTCCAGGTCACGGCTCCCGTCGAGCAGCCCCAGCACCAGCCGTCCGGTCTCGGTGAAGCCCTCGACGACCCGCGCGTGCGCCGGGTCCAGCCCGAGCTGCAGGGCGCTGTCGCTGCGCCACATCGGGACCAGCGCCGGCTTGAGCATGGGGCGCACGTTGCCTCCTCGGGTCAGGGAGACAGCCTTGCAGCGCATCGGCGGTCGTGGGTTCTTCGTCCACATGTGGGTGGGCTGTCCACAGGCCGTGCTGTCCCCGAACGGAGGCGACATGACGCAGGGGCGGCACCGCTACGGTGCCACCCCTGCGTCGACGTGCTCGTTCTCACCCTGCGGCGGTCAGGCCTTGCCGAGGATCCGGTTCATCTTGGTGCCACAGACGGGGCAGGTGCCCTTGGCCATCCGGCGACCGGAGTCGCTGACGGACACCTCGCCATCGAACGTGCGCTTCTCCTTGCACTTCACGCAGTAGCCCTCGTATGACTCAGCCACGGGGTCCTCCTTCAGGTCTCGACGGTGCCTGGTGCCACCGATCGTGGCCAGGACGGGGGCAACCCTACCCAAGGGTTCGTGTGGGTCGGACATTCGCCGGTCTCCCGGAAGCCTCCGGCCCACACGCTCCCGGGTCGGGATGCGCGGCCCACCATACGCTGCCGACGAGCGTGAATCCGCGCCTTGTCACGCTAGCCACGCCGTCGGCGTGCCGTCGCCGGGCCCCGAATCGGCCCGCTGAACAGGCCGCCGGGGGCGGGGCAGTCGAAACCCCCGACCCCGGGATCGATGCCTGCCTTCCCCTTGCGGGCACCGTCCCCAGGGCGGGGGTTGCGATGGCAGGGACGCTACGGGGGTGCCGGGGGCAGCGTCAACGGATCCGGCCGGACCCGTGGCAACCGGCTGTGGACAGCCCTGGGGACAGGGTGGGGACGACCGGGCCAGTGCTGTGGACGACGGGGGGACAGGGCTGTGGACAGCGCTGGGGAAGTTCGGCGCTCGGGCCCCTGACCTGCGCAAATGCCGTCCACCGCCTGTGCAGAACGGGAACTCGTCGACGTGCGGCCGGTGGTTGTCCCCAGATCCCTGAGCGGGTGGACGCCGGACGTCGACGAGCCCTAGCGTCGTCGGCATGACTTCTGCCCCCGTCCCCGAGGACCCTGTTCGGCCCGTGCCCCGCGTCGACGTGGTGCGCAGCCGCAGGCGCAAGCGCACCGTCTCGGCGCGGCGCGACGGGGACCGCATCGTGGTGCTCGTGCCCGCCGGTCTTGCGCGCGCTGAGGAACAGCGGCTGGTCGACGACATGGTCGCCCGCCTGATGAGACGCGAGACCCGGACCCTGGTGAGCGACGTCGAGCTCAAGGACCGCTCGGTGATGCTCAGCGAGCGCTTCCTCGGCGGCCGTGCCCAGCCGAAAAGCGTGAGATGGGTCACCAACCAGAACACCCGCTGGGGTTCCTGCACCCCTGCCGACGGCACCATCCGGCTCTCCCACAAGCTGCGCGAGATGCCATCCTGGGTGGTGGACTACGTTCTCGTCCACGAGCTGGCGCACCTGCTGGTGCCGGGACACGGCCCACGGTTCTGGCAGCTGGTCGAGGCATATCCGCGTACGGAACGGGCCCGCGGGTTCCTCGAGGGCGCCGCCCTCGCGGCCGGCCTCGACCTGTCCCCCGACGTCGACGGTGACGACCCGGCGCAGGAGCCGACCGATCCGGTGCACTCGGCGCTGGCGGCGGACCAGGGCCCGGCTGCATGAGCGTGTCCTCCCCGGACGGGGCCACTCGCTGGGCCGTTGTCCTGGCGGACGCCGGCGCCGCTGTCGCCGCTCCGCCCGGCATCGACGCCCGTGGCTACGCCCTCGCCATGTGCGAGGACGTGATCGAGCTGGTGGGCGAGCTGAGCATCGTCACGCCCGCTGTCCTCACCGTGCCCCGCGGCGACCCGGCCTGGACGGCGGACGTCGCCGCCCTGTGCTGGCCCGGCACGCCGCGGTACGAGGCGCCGGCCGGCTCCGGCGGAGCGGCTGTCCTCGCGGCGCTCGGGTTCGCCGCTGCTGGCGGGGCGGATGCGGCAGCGGTGGTGGCCGGAGACGCCCCCGACCTGCCCGGACTGCTGCTCGGCAAGCTGTTCCGGGCGCTCGGCGGGGCCGAGGTCGCCGTGAGTTCGACCGACGCCGGCGACCTGGTGGCGCTCGCCGCCCGACTACCGGCGCCTGGCTGGCTCGACTCGGGGGCGGCCGGGTTGGACGGCCGGGGCGAGGACGCCGCCGGGCGGTTGCGCGACGCCGCCGGCAGCCAGGTCGGCCGGGTGGCCGCTGGTCCAGGCTGGCACCGGTTGCGCCTGCCTGCGGACGTACGCCGGTTGGATCCTGGGCTCGAGGGCTGGTCCTCGACGCGGGCGATGCTGTCGGTTCCAGCGCGTGACTAGCCGTGATTAGCGTTGCCCGAAGGTGCAAGATGGGCGGTGCCCGAGAGGTCGGGCCTGGGCTGAGGTTGGGGGTCGGGGATCATGCACGGTCGATTGGCGTTGGCTGCCCGGCGGCGGGCAGGCGCCTCCGCGCTCGTGGTGGGCGCGCTGGTTGCCGGTTCGCTGAGCGGCCCGACACAAGCTGCGGCGGCTGCGCCGAAGAACGCACACTTCGTGCTCGGGCACGGGGAGTACTCCGACATCGCCGTCGCACCGGACGGCACCGCGCACGTCGCCTGGGTGCACCAGAGCAGCCCGGGCAAGGCCGACCAGATCCAGTACTGCCGGGTTCCCCGGGGCAAGCGAGCCTGCGTCGGGCTGCAGACTTTCGTCCTGCCCGGTGAGCAGATCGGCGAGCGGCCCTACGTGTTCCTGCCCGGCGGTTCGACCGTGCTGCTGCTGTCCTACCGCTGCTGCTTCAGTGCCGGCCAGGCGCCGGCCGGCCAGCTCACCGAGCTGCTCCGCAGCACGGACGGCGGCAAGACGTTCGCAGCGGCGCAGCTGATCGGCACGCACAGCGCAGCGGGGGACGCACAGCTCGGCCCCGACGGCACCGTCTACACGATCGACGACGTCGTCACGGCAGGAGTCAGCGTCCAGCGCGACGCTCTCGACGGCTCGGCCCCCGAGCTGATGGCCCGCCATGCCCGGCTCGGCGGCGACGAGTACGGCGGCTCGCTCGCGGTGCTGCCCAGCGGCGCGGTCCTGGCGTCGCACTACGACTGGGTCGGTGCCGGCCCCAAGACGATGCACGTCTCCGAGTTCTCCGGCGTCGGCGATCCCAACGTCGACTCCTCATGGGCAACCGTCTTCACCGCGCAGGCCACCAGCTCGGCCAAGTCCGGCGGCCAGCTGACCGAGCTGGCCAGCGGCACCAAGGGGGTCTTCCTGTTCAGTGCGGACAACGAGGTGTTCGCCCGGTTCCAGGTGCGCAAGTGGAACGGCTCGACGTTCGGTGCTCCGTCGTTCATCACCCCCGCCGGCCAGGACAACATCTTCCCGAGCTTCTGGGAGGACGCGTCCGGGCGCACGGCGGTGGTCTACTCCGACAGCAACCGCAACCTGACCTACCGGGCGAGCGACCTCAAGGGCTTCGCCGCGGCCGAGACGCTCAAGGCCAAGGACGACCTCTACCACCTCAGAGGGGCCACTGCTGCGGACGGCGGCGGCTTCGTCTCGTACGACCAGAACAGCGGCACCGGCTTGGTGTCGCTGACGCCGATCCCGGTGCGGCGGACCATCTCCGAGTCGGTCAAGGGTTCCGTGCTCTCCGGCAAGGTGGTTCCGTTCCGCGTTCACCAGCCGGTCGCCCTGCAGAAGTCGACGGCGCACGGGTGGGTCACCGTCAAGACGGTCGGCCTCAGCGCCAAGGGTCACTACACGTTCGCCTTCCCGACAGGCAAGGCCAAGTGGCGTGCTGTGGCGCTGGCGGTCGAGGGATATGCCGAGGCCGATGGCAAGCCGATCAGTCGGAGCTGAAACCGCCGCCTCGAAAACGCCAAGACCGCTGTCAACCGAATCTGCCGCCAACCGGTGGATGAGGGCATGAGGGGGGAGCGGTCGTGAACGCGCTGGACGAAGCCGAGTTCAGCGCGTTCGTCAGGGCGCGGTGGCCCGCGTTCGCCCGTACTGCCTGTCTGCTCTGCGCCGGCGACCTGGGCCGGGCGGAGGACCTGGTGCAGACCGCGCTCGCCCGGACGATGCTGGCCTGGCCCCGGCTGCACGACCGGGGCGACCTGGACGGCTACGTCTATCGGGTGATGATCAGGACACAGGCGTCATGGTGGCAGCGCCGGTGGCACGGCGAGCGGCCGACCGAGGTGCTGCCGGAGCTGATCCCCGCTGCAGACCCGACCGGCGTCGTCGACGACGCGGACCAGCTCGGCCGCGCCCTTGCCCAGCTGCCGCGGCAACAACGGGCAGCCGTGGTCCTGCGGTTCTACGAGGACCGCTCGGAGCGCGAGGTGGCCGACCTGCTCGGCTGCTCGCCCGGCAGCGTCAAGACGCACACCTCACGAGGGCTGGCCCGGCTGCGCCAGATCCTCGACGTCGACGCCGAGAGGAGCCTCGGATGAACGACGACGACCTCCGTGGGCGGTTCGACGTCCTGGTGGCCCGGGTCCCGCCCAACGCCGACGCCGGGCCCCTCGTACGGGTGCGTGCCGACCGCATCCGGCGCCGTCGAGCCGGTGCCGCAGTGTCCGGTCTCACCCTGGTCGTGGCCGCGGCCGTCGCCGTGCCGCAAACCCTGCAGCACCAGGCAAAGTCGCACAGACAACCGGCAGAGCAGGCGCCCTCCATCGCGCCGTCCGTCCCGGCCGCCTCGCACTACTCACTCGCGGGGCTGAGGCCAAGCTGCACCGGTCAGCAAGTCGCCGCGGCTGGGCAGCTGGGTGTGGTCGACAGCCTTTACGGCGAACAGACGAACGCTGCGGCTGCGCTCGCCTGGGGCGGCCCCGGCGCGGCCGCCCGGTTCCAGGGCCTGTCACCCGACACGGCCGTTGACCTGTGCCTTATCGTCGGCAGCCTCGGCCGGGCGCCTTCTCCGGCCGGAGGTGAGACGCCTCACTACGCGCTGCAGGCAATCGTCGCCGGCGCGCCGGTCGTGCTGTACTCCGTCGTCGATTTCGCGCATCTCCCGCCGCTGGCCATGCCGGGCGTCGGCAGAGCCCTCATCGGGCGCTATCACCCGCGCGTCGCCGAGGACCTGATCCGTCCTTCGGCTGAGCCGTCGAGGACTGGTCCGCTGCCGTCACCCGACTTCTCGGCGACTCGCCCGTGCACGTCGGACGATCTCGACGCGACGTTCTCTCTCACAGGGGTCCGGGACGGCGCGCAGGAGGGCAACGTGGACGTGGTGAACCTGTCCACCACCCCGTGCTCGGTGGCCGGCGACCTGGACTTCGCTGCGCTGTCCAAGACGGGCACGCCGTTGCCGGGCCACCCGCACGGCGTCGTCGCCGTAACCCCGGTGAGGGGAGTGCTGTATCCCAAAGGTGCACTCGTCGTCGAAGTTGGGGGCGACCAGCCGGCCGGACCCTGCACCAAGGCCGACCTCGTGACGCCGGTCGGATTCATGGTCACGGTCGGCTCGGTCACGGCTGTCGCTCTGAACTGGAGCCAGTCCACCTCGGTGCCGGAGCCTCGGTCCCTCGCCGGCTGCCCGGGCACGGTGTACGCCGACGCAGCAGCGGTCCTCTGAGGTCAGGCGGTGGGACCGTCGCCGTCGCGCAGGTCGGAGCGCTCGGCGGCAGACGGCTCGGTCGGGGCGTCGGCGGCGTCGAGGTCACCGAGGGAGGACAGGTCGAGCGGGCCGCTGTCCCTGGCGACGTACGAGGCCGGGTCGTCCAGGTCGGCGGTGTCCGGCATCAGGTCCGGGTGTGCCCAGACGGCGTCGCGGCCGTCGACGCCGCGGGCCTCGGCCAGCATCGACCACAGGGTCGCCGCGTCCCGCAGCCGGCGCGGCCGCAGCTCGAGACCGACCAGGGTGGCGAAGGCCTGCTCGGCCGGCCCGCCGGCCGCGCGGCGGCGGCGGGTGGTCTCCCTGAGCGCTCCGGCGCCCGGCAGGTGTGCCGAGGCTGCCGCGTCGACGACCTCGTCCACCCAGCCCTCGACCAGGGCCAGCGCGGTCTCGAGCCGCTGGAGCGACGCCTGCTGGGCCGGCGTCGCCTGCGGCTCGAACAGGCCGCCGGCCAGGGCGCTCTGCAATGCCTCCGGGTTGGTCGGGTCGAGCTCGGAGACCGCGGACTCGATCGCGCTCATGTCGACGCTGATGCCGCGGGCGTACTCGTCGACCAGGGCCAGCAGGTGCGAGCGGAGCCACGGGACGTGGCCGAACAGCCTCTGGTGGGCGGCCTCGCGCAGGGCGAGGTAGAGCCGCACCTCGTCTGCCGGCACGCCGATGCCTTCGCCGAACGCAGCGACGTTCGTCGGGACCAGCGCAGCGACGCCTTCCGGCCCGAGCGGCAGCCCGATGTCGGTGGAGCTGACGGCCTCGGTGGCCAGCAGGCCGATCGCCTGGCCGACCTGGCTGCCGAACATGGCGCCGCCGAGCTGCCGGAAGATCCCGCCGAGCTGGCCGGTCATCGCCGCCATCTCCGGCGGCAGCTGCGACGCCAGGTCCCCGCCGGGAGCCGACAGCGCGGAGAGCGCCTCGACCACCCGGGCGGCAACCGGGTCGGCGAGCGTCGACCAGACCGGCAGGGTCGCCTGGACCCAGCGCTTGCGGCTCCAGGCCTCGGTGGTACGGATGCCGGTGGGCAGCGGTGTGACGCCGTCCAGCCACAGGTCGGCGAGCCGGAGCGCCTCGCTCACCGCCTGGGTCTGGGCGGGTCCGACCATGAGATCGGACTCCCCGGCGGAGTCAGTCGCGACATCTCGGGCAAGATCCCAGTTGACGGGTCCACCCGACCACGACATGAGGTCAGCGAAACGATGCAGGGCAGCGGACAGATCAGCCTCGCCTCCGCCGAACATGGCGAAGGGGTCCTGTGGCTTGCCGCCGGGTCCGTCCTCGTCCCGGGGCTGGAAGCCGAAAGGCAGGTCGCTCACGTGGTCACTCCCGATCCGGAGGATCGCGGCCGTCTGCACGGCCACCCTGCGACAGGTGTCAGGCTGGCACCCATGCGCCACTCCACGGTAACCGCGGCATGGTGCCCGTGAGTTCCCAATCCGGCCCAGTTCGCCCAGGGCGCACCCGAAAACCGGTCATCGCGGTCAGTGGTGCCGCCGCCGGCATCGGCGCGGCCCTCGCCGGCCGGCTGGTGGCCAACCCGGCCGTGCGCAAGGTCATCGCGATCGACGACCACCGGGGTGCGCTGTCCGAGGCCACCTGGCGGATCGCGGACGTACGCGACCCGGTGCTCGCCAGCAAGCTGTCCGGCGTGGACGTCCTGGTGCACCTGGCCCTCGACCTCGGCGTCGACGCATCAGCGGTCGAGCGGCGGGCGCTGAACGTCCGCGGCACGACGGTGGCGCTGACGGCGGCGGCCGCGGCGGGGGTCAAACGGGTGGTGCTGACGACCAGCGCCATGGTGTACGGGTCGCAGGCCCCGCACGACGGTCCGCTGGGCGACGACGCGGAGGTGCTCGCCGACGCGGACGAGTCGGTGCTCGGCGACCTGGTCGAGATGGAGACGGTGGCCGGACGGGCCCGCCGAGCACACCCCTGGCTCGAGATCTCCGTACTTCGCCCTGCCCCCCTGGTCGGCCCTGGCATCGACTCGGTGGTGACCCGGCACTTCGAGGCACCGCGGCTGCTGGTGCTGCGCGGGTCGGCACCGCTGTGGCAGTTCTGCCACGTCGAGGACCTGGTCACCGCGATCGAGCTCGCGGCGCTGGGCACCCACTTCCCGTCGGCGAACGTGGCCAGCGACGGCTGGCTGAGTCAGGAGGACGTCGAGCGGGTGAGCGGCCTGCGCCGCATCGAGCTGCCGGCCTCGGTCGCCATCTCGACCGCCGAGCGGTTGCACCGGATCGGCATCACCCCGGCCGCGTCCAGCGAGCTGTCCTTCCTGGTCCACCCCCTCGTGGTGACGACCAAGACGCTGACCGCGGCGGGTTGGACCCCCGCGTTCGACAACGAGGCCGCGCTCGAGGTGCTGCTCGAGGAGTCCGCCCGGCACACCGCCCTGGGCACCCGCCGGGTCGACCGCAAGGACGCGACCCGGGCCGCCGCCGCATCTGCCACGGTCGCGCTGGTCGGCACCGCTGCGCTCGTACGGCGGGCTCGCAAACGGCGGCGGAGCTGAGATGGACGACCCGATCCGGCTGATCGACATCCGGGACACCCCGCTGTCCGTCGACGAGGTGCTGAGCGCCGTGAAAGATCCCCGGGCCGGCGGCGTCGCCGTCTTCATCGGTGCCGTCCGCGACCACGACGATGAGCGGCCAGTGGCGCAGCTCGGCTACACCGCCCATCCGTCGGCGCTGGCCGAGCTGCGCCGGGTGGCCGAGGCGGTGGTCGCCGGCTACCCGGTCTGCGGCCTGGCAGCCGTGCACCGTACGGGTGACCTGGCAGTCGGTGACCTGGCTGTCGTGGTGGCCGTGTCCTGCGCCCATCGCGGAGCGGCGTTCGATGCCGCCAGGCGGCTGATCGACGACCTCAAGGACCAGGTGCCGCTGTGGAAGCACCAGCGGTTCAGCGACGGCGATGAGCATTGGGTGGGGAGTCCCTGACGCCGGCGAACCGTCGCCGTACCATGGCCACATGCAGATCCTCGCCTGGGTGGCTGTTCCCCTTGCGGTGACGCTTGTCGCGTGGATCGGCTACCGGGTGGCCAACCGGCCGTCAGCCCCGCTCACCCCCCAGGAGAGCATGCAGGCGCACCAGCGTTTCCTGCAGGTGCTCGAGACGCCGGTTCCTGCCCCGCCGCAGTCCCGGCGCACCGGCGCATCGCCCCGCCCCCGGCACTGACCTGAGCCGGCGCCCGGCAGCGGCTGCTCCGTTCGGGCCAACGCGCGTGGTGATCGTGTGGTCCGTACGGCCGGATCGCTCAACATGGAGTGCCCCGCTGCCGAGGCCCTGAAGGTCAAGGACCTGATCGAGAGGGGCACGCCCCGTGGAGCACGTCGTCTTTTACCCGGGCGCCGACGGCGCAGAGGCGTTCAGCCGAGCAGCCGACCTGGAGGAGGCCGTCCGCGTCGTCGAGCGCCTGCGCAACGACAACGGGGTCGGTGACGTGAGTGTCTTCGCCCTGCGCCCGGTGCCGCTGGCTTTCCGTACGTACGTCCACGTCGAGCTGTCCGCCGTAGAGCAGGCGTCGGACGAGGCCGAGGTCTTCGAGACCGACGTCGTCGAGATCAAGGTCTTCGAGCCGCAGGCCGTTGACCTGGCGGCCGTCGAGCCGGAGCCGTCCGAGGCTGAGCTTGCCGAGCTCGTCGAGGTCGTTGAGCCGGCGGTCGTCGAGCCGGAGCTTGTCGAGTCGCAGCTGTTCGAGACGGGGCTGTTCGAGTCGGAGCCGATGGAGGTCGCCGGGCCGGAAGCAGACGTGGCGGAGCCGTCCATCCCGCCGCCCCCGCCCACGCCGCTCCGGGCGGAGCTGGTCGAGCCGGAGCCGGCCGAGGTCGAGCCGGCACAGGTCGAGGATGCGCCCGTTGAGGTCGGCCTTGCTGAGGGTGACCTGGTTGAGCACGCTCCGGCCGAGGAGCCGTCTTTCCCGGAGCCGTCGTTCGCGGAAGCCCCGGCCGAGGAGCCCGCGCCCCTGCAGGACGTACCGACCGAGGTCCTGGACCTGCCGGTCCCGCCGTCCCCGCCCAGCGACTTCATCGAGCCGATCGAGGACGACCAGCTGACCGGGCTACCGGTCGAGGAGCCTCACGTCGAGGAGGCTCAGGTTGAGCCGTTCGACTACTTCGCGACGCCCGCACCGACCGATGAGCCCGCGGCCGGAGAGGACGACGCCCCCGTCCCCGTACCGTCCCATGAGTCGAGCGCGTCCGAGCTGCCACCGCTGACGCT
>JAWWOM010000428.1:0-6877 GCA_033851655.1 Frankiales bacterium | reverse complement strand
CCCTGCTGTCCGGGTCGTCCACCCAGTCCACCGGCACCTCGTGGATCCGCAGGCCTGCCTTCTCCGCCAGCACGAGCATCTCGGTGTCGAAGAACCAGCCGGTGTCCTGGACCATCGGCAGCAGGCGCCGGGCAACGTCACCGCGGATCGCCTTGAACCCGCACTGCGCATCACTGAACCTCGCGGCGAGAGTGCCGCGCAGCACAAGGTTGTAGCAGCGGGAGATCACCTCGCGCTTCGGTCCCCGGACGACCCGGGAACCGCGGGCGAGGCGGCTGCCGATCGCAAGGTCCGAGTGACCGGAGATCAGCGGGGCGACCAGAGGCAGCAGGGCAGCGAGGTCGGTGGACAGGTCGACGTCCATGTAGGCGAGGACGTCGGCGTCGGACTCGCTCCAGACCCGGGACAGCGCCCGGCCGCGGCCCTTCTCCTCGAGCCGGACCGACCGGACGGTCGGCAGCTGGCGCGCTATCCGGCGGGCGATCTTGTCGGTGCCGTCGGTGCTCGCATTGTCCGCGACCGTGATCCGGTACGAGTACGGGAAGTTGCGGCGCAGGTGCTCGTCGAGGCGGCGGACCGTGGTCTCCAGCTGCGCCTCCTCGTTGAAGACGGGGACGACGAGGTCGAGAACGGGCCGGGTGCCGAGCGGGTGCGGCCGGTTGGCGACGAGCGGTTCGAGCTCGTCGCCGGCACGCGGGTCAGGGGTGCCCTGGGAGATGATGGCCGTGGTCATGGCGACAACGTTCGGGCAGCGTGCTGTGCTGCCGTCGTGACCTGCCTATGGGCGACCTGTGCGTCACGGCCACGTCGCCCGACGTCCTGAGAACCGTCGGGCGGCCGGCCGCGCTTGTATGGGACGCACAGACAACGCACAGGCAACGGATAGTCGGGCTACAGGAGCCGGATCGACAATGAACAGGTGACCTCGACAACTGCACCCACCCGCCAGACGCTGTCGCGCGCCGACGGCACGCCCGTTCGTGTGCTCGTCGTCGATGACGAGCCGCCGATCGCCGAGCTGCTGGCGATGGCGCTGCGCTACGACGGCTGGGAGGTGCACCTGGCCCACGACGGCCTGTCCGCCGTACGGCAGGCCCGTGAGGTACGCCCGGATGTCGTCGTGCTCGACATGATGCTGCCGGACATCGACGGCCTCGAGGTGCTCCGGCGGGTCCGGGCGGAGACCAACGACGTGCCGGTGCTGTTCCTGACCGCCAAGGACTCGGTCGAGGACCGGGTCGCCGGGATCACCGCCGGTGGTGACGACTACGTCACCAAGCCGTTCAGCCTGGAGGAGGTCGTCGCCCGGCTGCGCGGTCTCGTACGACGCCGCACCAAGGCCGTGGTCTCCCGCGACGAGGCCGTCCTGACCGTTGGCGACCTCAGCCTCGACGAGGACAGCCACGAGGTCACCCGGGCCGGCGAGCTGATCAACCTGACCGCCACCGAGTTCGAGCTGCTGCGCTACCTGATGCGCAACCCGCGGCGGGTGCTGTCCAAGGCGCAGATCCTCGACCGGGTCTGGAACTACGACTTCGGCGGTCAGGCCAACGTCGTCGAGCTCTACATCTCCTACCTGCGCAAGAAGATCGATGCCGGACGCGAGCCGATGATCCACACGATGCGCGGCGTGGGGTACGTACTCAAGCCGGCACCATGAGGCGGTTCCGCCTGCGCGGGCTGCCGCTGCGGATCCAGCTGATCGTCGGGCTGGTGGCGCTGATGGCCCTGCTCAGCGCGGTCATCGGAGGCGTCAGCCTGCTGGCGCTCGACCGGTTCCAGCTCAACCAGCTGGACGGCCAGCTCGCCGTCGCCGAGACGCACAACCGTTACGGGCTGGACGGGTCGTCGGGCAGCTACCCCAACTCGGGCGGCGGCTCCGGCCTGGGACCGCCGCCGACCGGTGACCCCCTGGTGGGGCTGGGATCCGGCACGATCAGCATGCGGATCAAGGACGGCCAGCCCGATCGCGGTCAGGTCGTCACGAGCACGAACAACCTGCCTCAGCCGCTGACGGCTGGGCAGTCGGCGGTGCTGAAAGCCCTCGCGCCGTCGTCCCACCCGCGGACCGTCGAGGTCCCCGGACTGGGCAACTACCGGGTCCTCGCCTCGACAGAGGCCGACGGCGACATCATCATCACCGGCCTGCCGCTCAACTACGCGCACTCGACCTTGGTCAAGCTGGCCCTGGTGATCAGTCTCGCGACCGTGGGTGGCCTGCTGCTGGCGGGCGTGCTCGGGGCCGCGATCGTCTCCCGTGCGCTGCGGCCACTGCGCCGGGTCGCCGCCACCGCCGACCTGGTCTCGTCGATGGAGCTGCACAAGGGCGAGGTGGACGTCCCGGTACGGGTCGGCGCCGAGGACACCGACCGCCGTACCGAGGTCGGCCAGGTCGGAGCCGCGCTCAACCAGCTGCTCGGCCACGTCACCTCGGCGCTGCAGGCCCGGCACGACAGTGAGGAGCGGGTGCGCCAGTTCGTGGCGGATGCCTCGCACGAGCTGCGGACGCCGCTGGCCGCGATCAGGGGCTACGCCGAGCTGACCCGGCCGAGCCGCGCCGACGCACCGCCGGACCTCGCCCATGCGATGGAACGGGTGGAGTCCCAGGCGATCCGGATGAGCAGCCTGGTCGAGGACCTGCTGCTGCTGGCCCGGCTGGACTCCGGCCGACCGCTCGAGCGGGAGGAGGTCGACCTGTCGCTGCTGCTGGTCGAGGCCATCGGCGACGCCCATGCCGCCGGCCCCGATCACCGGTGGGACCTCGCGCTGCCGGAGGAGCCGGTCGTCGTCGCCGGCGACGGGCCGCGGCTGCACCAGGTCGTGGTCAACCTGCTCGCCAACGCACGGACGCACACCCCGCCCGGCACCCAGGTCACGGTCACGCTCGACGTCGAGGGCGACGCTGCCGTGGTGACCGTGGTCGACGACGGGCCGGGGGTGCCTTCGTCCGTGCTGCCGGACATCTTCGAGCGGTTCACCCGTGCGGACACCTCGCGGTCCCGTACCGCCGGGTCGACCGGGCTCGGCCTGTCCATCGTCGCCGCCGTGGTCAACGCGCACCGTGGCCAGATCTGGGTCGACAGCGTGCCGGGGCACACCTGCTTCACGGTACGGCTGCCGCTCGCCGACCGGCCTGCCCTCGTCCCCGAGCCGGCGCACGCCTGACCGGCGGGGTTCGCCAGCCCACCCCGGTTGGTCGACAGGTTCTTCACAGGTTCGGCATAGGTTGCGCTTACCCGCACTGCCGATAGTTGTGGCACGACGCCCTGGTGGCACCCTACGAGAGCTGACGAACGGAGGCACGATGGCCACGACGACCGCCGGTTCCCGTCGAGCGTCGTCCATGCCGCCGGTCTCCCCACCTGGCGAGCGGCGGGGGACCCACCCGCGGATCGTGCTCGGGGGCATCGCCGTCGGCGGAGCCGCGACCATCGGGCTGTGGCTGGCCAACTCCCCGCCGGAGTCCAGCTTCGGCGACTGGCTGACCGGTGCCGGGCGGCTGACCGGCCTCGCCGCCGGCTACACCGTGGTCGTCCTGCTCGCCCTGATGGCCCGGATCCCGGCGCTGGAGCGCGGGGTCGGCGCCGACCGGCTGACGCGCTGGCACTCCATGGGTGGCCGCTACACCGTCTGCCTCGTCGTCGCCCACGCGACCCTGATCACCTGGGGCTACTCGGTCTCCGCGCACACCGGCCTGGTGCACCAGACCAGTGAGCTGCTGCTCAGCTATCCCGACGTGCTGATGGCGACCGTGGCCGGCGGCCTGTTCGTCATGGTCGGGATCGTGTCGGCGCGCGCTGCCCGCAAGCGGATGAGGTACGAGACCTGGTACCTGCTGCACTTCTACACCTACCTGGCCATCGCCTTGTCCTTCAGCCACCAGTTCGCCAACGGCGACGAGTTCATCTCGAACAAGCCGGCGCGGGTGCTCTGGGCGTCGCTCTACCTCGTCGTCGCTGCCCTGCTGGTCTGGTACCGGTTCGTCACGCCGGCGGTCCAGATGCGCCGTCACTCGATGCGGGTGATGGCGGTGCACCAGGAAGCCCCGGGCGTGGTCTCCTTGCTGATCAAGGGCAAGCGACTCGGCGAGCTCGGCGCGGCACCCGGCCAGTTCCTCCGGTTCCGGTTCCTGACCAGGGACCTCTGGTGGTCGTCCAACCCCTACTCGCTGTCCGCCCCCGTGCAGTCAGACCTGCTCCGGATCACGGTGCGGGAGCTGGGCGACCACAGCGGCGCGCTCAAGTCGGTCAAGCCGGGCACCCGGGTCTACGCCGAAGGCCCGTACGGGGCCTTCACCGCTGCCCGTCGCAGCCGGCACAAGGTGCTGCTGATCGCCGGTGGCGTCGGCATCACCCCGCTACGGGCGCTGTTCGAGACGCTCCCCCAGCCCGACCAGGTCACCCTGCTCTACCGGGCCAGCAGGCCGGAGGACGTCGTGTTCCAGGCCGAGCTCGACCGGATCGCCAAGAACCGCAAGTCGTCGGTGCGCTACCTGGTCGGCCGTCGGGCCGACCTGGGCTACGACCCGCTCAGTGCCCGTTCCCTGAAGAGCCTGGTTCGCCACATCGACCAGCACGAGGTCTACGTCTGCGGCCCCGAGGGCATGACCACGGCCGTACGCGCGGCGTTGCGGCAGTGCGGCGTACCGGCCCGGCACATCCATCACGAGTCGTTCGAGTTCTAGGAGTCCTGAGATGCGCCGCGTCATCGCCACCGTTGTCGGGACGATCTTCTCCCTCGTCCTGCTGCTCAGCTTCAAGACGCACGGGGTGACGGCGTCAGCGCTGCGGTCGTCGGCGACCGGGGCGGCCTCCACGCCGCTGTCACCTGCGCCCTCGGCCGGCCCGTCCGCGGCTCCGTCGGGTGGTCCGTCAGCGTCGGCGTCCGCGGGGTCGGGCGCGCCCCAGACCGCTGCGCCCACGACCGGTGCGCCGACGACCACCAAGAGCAAGGCGCCCTCGACGACCAAGCAGACCATCGACGGGGACGCGGTCGACACGCGGTACGGGCCCGTGCAGGTGCAGGTCGTCCTCAGCGGCAGCCAGATCAGCGCCGTCAACATCCTGCAGGTGCCCAACCAGGAACGCCGGGACATCGAGATCAACAACTACGCCGTGCCGGTGCTCAACCAGGAGGCGCTGCAGGCCCAGTCCGCGCAGATCAACATGGTGTCCGGAGCGACGTACACCAGCGAGGGCTACCTCCAGTCGCTGCAGAGCGCACTCGACAAGGCGGGCAAGACCGGCTGAGGTCGTAGTCTGGGTCCCCGGCCCGGACGAACGAGGAGCGGCTGCTGGTGACGCTGTCGGCGCGCCGCTTTCTCGTACGCTGTGCCCTCGCCCTGGTCGGGGCCTGCGCGCTGCTGGCGGCCGGGGCCCCGGCCGCCGGTGCGCACGCCTACCTGCAACGGAGCACGCCGGCCCAGGGCAGCGTGGTCAAGACGTCTCCGCCCCTGCTGACACTGCACTTCAGCGAGCAGGTCGGCACGTCGCTCGCGGGGATCCAGGTGCTCGACGCCGCCGGCAGCAATGTGGCCACCGGCCCGGTCATCCAGCCGTTCAACGTCGGCTCCGACCTCGCGGTGCAGCTCCGACCCGCCTTGCCCGACGGCAGCTACCTCGTGGCCTGGCGCGTGGTCTCCGACGACTCGCATCCCACGGCCGGTTCCTACAGCTTCTCGGTCGGCAGGGCCGGGGTGGTGGCCACCGCGACGACCGCAACGCCCGACCCCGACGTCGGTGCCGTCCTCGGCTTCGGCCGGCTGCTGGGGTTCGTCGGCGTTGCCGCGTTCTTCGGCGGTGTCGCGTTCCTGTTGCTCTGCTGGCCTTCCGGCGCCACGTCCAGGGTCGCGATGCGCACGCTGGGCGTCGGCTGGCTGCTGGCCATCGTCGGCGCCATCAGCTCCTTGCTGCTCGAGGGTCCTTACGGCGCCGGTCTCTCGATCGCACACGTCACCGACTGGTCGTTGGTCAGGGGGGTGGCCGAAACCCGTTACGGGCAAGCACTTCTGGCACGGATCGTGCTGCTGCTCCTCGCGGCGGCGGCGGGCTGGAGGCTCCTGCTCAGGCCGCGCCGCCCCGCCGTAGCGACGTTCGGGGCTCTGGCACTGGCAACGCTGGTGACCTTCCCGTACACCGGGCATCCTTCGGTCGGCGGCCTGGTGCCACTCGCTGTGCTCAGCGACGTGCTGCACCTGGCGGCGATGAGCCTGTGGTTCGGCGGCCTGCTGCAGCTGTGCGTCGTCGTGCTGCCCGACGAGGACGCCGTGACCGTACGGGCGGCGGCGGTGCGCTTCTCCCGCGTCGCCATGGCATCGGTCGCCGTCCTGGTGGTCACGGGCCTCTATCAGGCGTGGCGTGAGGCCGGGATCGTGGGTGCACTCACCTCCACCCGCTACGGCAACCTGCTGCTGGTCAAGAGCGGGCTGGTGGTCGCCGTGCTCCTGGTGGCCGAGCTGTCCCGACGCTGGGTGGGCAAGGCAGCGGCCGCCGAGGAGGCGCCGTCGCCGCGCCGGTTGGGGCTGTCGGTCTCGATCGAGACCGCGGTGGTCGTCGTCGTGCTGGCCGTCACGTCGCTGCTGGTGTCGGACGTTCCGGCTCGCACGGACTACCGCCCGACCAGCGACCTGCGCCTGGTCGCGGGTCCCGTACACCTCGGCCTCACCGTCGATCCCGCTGCCACAAGGGTTCTCGACGTGCGCGTCGACAGCACAGATGCGGCGGGCACGCCGATGGACGTGGCGGAGATGACGTTGACCCTGCAGCTCGCCGCGCCCGCCGCCGGGCCGCTCAACGTCAAGCTCGCGCCGATCGGCTCCGACCAGTTCCAGGCGACCGGAGTCCAGCTCCCGTACACCGGGCGGTGGGACTTCACCCTG
>JAWWOM010000423.1:0-10697 GCA_033851655.1 Frankiales bacterium | reverse complement strand
CGCAGCTCGGCGTCGGTCAGGCCGACGAAGTCCTCCTCGAGCGCGTTGACCTGGTCCGCGATGGACTGCAGCTTGCGCAGGATGCGGCCTTCGCCGATGCGCAGCAACTTGTCGAGTACCACTCGTCGGGCTCCCAGCGGCTCTTGTCACCCGGGCGTCCCGGGCATGGTGGAGTGTAGATAACGGAGCTGCAACGGTGCGCCCCGCTCGCCCATCGTAGGCCGTACCCAGGTCTAACGGTCCAGTCTGCGAGACCGTTCCTGTGCGTCCACCGAGCGGGGACCCCGCGGGCTCCCCGGTGGTGGGAGGTCAGCCCCACCAGAAGCTGGCGGCGATCACCACGTAGAGGCCGATCAGCGCCGAGCCCTCGAGCCAGTTCGACTCCCCGTCGAGGATCACCACCGCGATGATGAGGACGCTGATCACGAGCGCCACGATCAGCAGCGGCGGGAACACCAGGGTGAAGGCTGCCCCGCCGACCAGCGGGCTGATCAGCACGAGCACCGGCGCGAGCACCAGCGCGATCTGCAGCGGGCTGTTGAGGATCACCGACAGCGCGTGGTCGGCCTGGTTGCGCGCGGCAAGCTGGATGCCGACGACGTTCTCGACCGCGTTTCCGGCGATGGCCACGATGACCAGTCCGGCGAAGGCGTTGCTGATCTGCAGGGACGCCATCGCGGGGGTCAGCGCCCGGACGAACCAGTCGGAGACCACAGCGGCGAGCACGCCGGTGATCGCCAGCAGCGCGACGGCGACCGCGATCGGCCAGCGCGGCCCCGCCTCGATGGCGCCTTCACGGTCACCTGACGCCACCTCGCTCGCGTCACGGCCGACCGACGCCGGCACCGACAGCGCGAAGACGATCAGCAGCGCGATCGAGGTCACCACGGACAGCGCCCGCTCGTGGTGCGAGGCCGGCGTGTGGACGAACGACGCGAGGCTCGGCACGACCAGCGCCCCCACTGCTAGCACCATCGACACGGTGATCATCCGGGCCCGGTCGGAGCTGAACCGCTGCCGGCCGTTCTTGAGTCCGCCGACGACGAAGGACAGGCCGAGGACCAGCAGCAAGTTGGCGAGGACGGAACCGACGACGGCGGCCTGGACCACGGTGATCAGGCCCTGGCGCAGGGCGAAGATGGCGATGAACAGCTCGGGCAGGTTGCCCAGCGCGCTCTGCAGCACCCCGGTCGCCCCCGCGCCCAACCGGTCGGCGATCTGGTCGACCGCAACGCCGACCAGCAACGCCAGCACCGCTATCGCGATACCCGCGGCGACGAACGCCGTCACGTCGCCCAGGTTGACGAACCGGGTCACCGCCGCGAGCAGGCACAGCACAGCGCCGATCGCGAACAACCGGACGTCCGCGAAGGAGAACGGGCCGAATCGACGGGCAGTCTCGGTCAGTGCTCGGCGCTCCTGATCGTGCGGGCAGGCTGGGTCACCCAGGCTGCCGGATCAGGTGATCTCGAGCAACTTCTCCCGTACGGCGTAGACGACCGCCTCCATCCGCGAGTGCAGCTGGAGCTTCTCGAGGATGTTGCGGATGTGGTTCTTGACGGTGTTCTCGCTGATGTAGAGCTGCTTGGCGATGTCGCGGTTGTTGAGGCCCTTGGCGACGAGGCGGAGCACCTCCATCTCACGGTCGGTCAGCCGCGGCGTCGGCACCTGCTGACGCTCGTCGGTCCGCTTGATCATCGAGGCGAACTCGTTGAGCAGCTTGGACGCCATCGACGGCGAGATCAGCGACTGGCCACCGTGCACGGCACGGATGGCGCTGGCGACCTCCTCGATCGAGATCTCCTTGAGCAGGTAGCCCATCGCGCCGGCTTTGATCGCGTCGTAGAGGTCGGCCTCCTCGTCGCTGATCGTCAGCATGATGATCTTGGTGCTCGGCACCGCGTCCTTGATCGCGGTGCAGGCGTCGATGCCGCCGCGGCGGGGCATCCGGACGTCCATCAGCACGACGTCCGGCGTGGTCTCGGTTGCCTGCTCGACCGCCTCGGTGCCGTCGCTGGCCTCACCGACCACCTCGATGTCGGGCTCCTGCTCGAGCACCATCTCGAGGCCGCGCCTGAACAGCGCGTGGTCGTCGACCACCAGCACCCGGATCGGATCCGCGAACGTCGACTCAGCCACGATGAGGTCAGTAGGTTGCCCGGTCACAGCACCTCCCGTACTTGTCCAGGGCTGCGAGGCCCTGCGCACCCGGCACACCCCCGATGCACGAACCAGGCGCTTCCCGTACGAACGGGAGCCCTTCCCTCGATGATGGCATGTCTTCGGACCCATGTGGCCAAAGCGGCACAATCGCCAAGATCACCAGCGTGGCGAGCAGGATCAGCGGGTGGTCTCCAACCGGATCACGCCGTAGTCGTAGGCATGGCGGCGGTAGACGACGCTGGGCAGCTCGGTCTCCTTGTCGCAGAACAGGTAGAAGTCGTGCCCGACCAGCTCCATCTCGAACAGCGCCTGGTCCAGCGTCATCAGGTCGGCCTTGTGCAGCTTCTCGCGGACGATGAGCGGCTCGGCGTCACCGTGATCGAGGGTGATGTCGCGGGCGATGTCTTCGACTTCCGCGCGGGCGATGATCGGGCTCTCGCCCGGGTGGCTGGGTTCGGACACCGCCGGTCCCACCGCCGCCGCGGTGAGGTCCTGTACGGGCGGCGCGGCGTCAGTCCGCACCGACCGGGGGGTCCGCAGCCCGTGGTGCACGCGGCGGCGGTCGGCCAGCCGGCGCAGCCGATGCTCGAGCTTGGTGCAGGCGAGGTCCAGGGCCGCGTACGGGTTGTGCGAGCAGGCCTCCGCACGGATGACCGGGCCCTTGGAGCGGCAGGTCAGCTCGACCCGGTCGCACTGGTCGGCCTGGCGAGGGTTGCGCTCCTTGCTGATCTCGACCTCGAGCCGGATGACCTTGTGGTCGAGCTTTTCCATCTTGGACAGCTTTTCCATGGCGTGCTGACGGAACCGGTCGGCGACATCGACGTGACGGCCACTGACAACGATCTCCACGCGTTACCTCCAGGACGAGAAGCGAAGGCTGTACCGCGGCGGCGGCAGGCCTGCTGAGAAGCGGCCACACGGCCCGTGTGTCACGGGCCGGAAGGCGAGAACGGAAGGCGCCCGCCCGGCCGACCTGGTCTTCGTCCCCACATTCGCCTGCGGAGGAGTTCGCAGCCGACGGATGTCTGAGTGGCCACTACTGACCTTCTCCCGGCCCGGCGGACATCTGGACCGCCGGCGGGGCAGGACTTACTCCTAAGCCGCACCGTGATCGGTCGACAAGAAGTCGCCTTACGTGGACCGTTTGGCCTGCGGCTGGCATCGGCTAGCCGGATCGGTCCGCTTGGCCTGCCGAAGCCGGCCGAACGTTCCGATCCAACGCAACCACGGACCCGGGCGGGCGCCATAACCTGACGCTAGCCCCGATCGCCGGGTGTTGCGAGGTTCTTCGGAAACCGGTCACGTCGGGTTGCCGCCAGCGCCACGACCGCCACGACCGGGAAGCCCGCGCCGCGCAGAGCCCTGGTCGCCTCCAACGCGGTCGACCCCGTGGTGACGACGTCGTCGACGACAACGCACGGCAAGCCCTTCAACCGGGCCGGCACTGCGCGGCAGCCCATCGAGCCGGCCAGGTTGGCACTGCGGGCGTCGGCGTGCAGCCCGCGTTGGTCGGCCACGACCCGGCGGGGCACCAGCAAGGGGGCGACGCTCACCCCGGCGGTCCGCATGGACGGCCGGCGGGCAGCACGCCGGCACAGCGAGAGCACGTGGTGGTGACCACGCCGTCGCCGGGCTGAGGTGGACGACGGCACCGGCACCAGCAGCAGCGGCCCGACCGGCCCCGGCGGCCCCGGCGGCCCGGCCCTGGCCCGGGTCGCAGCAAGAACCGCGTCGGAAAGCGCCGTCGACAATGGCAGCATCGTCGGCCAGCAGCCGTCCTGCTTGTAGGCCAGGACGAGGTCGCGCATCGGGCCGGCGAACGGGGCGGCCGTCCACACCGGGGGCAGCCCGGGCGGCCGAGGTGTCGGGTCCCGGCGCCGCGGCTCCCAACGTCGGTCCCGGCAGCGCCGGCACACCGGCCCGCGCTCGGAGTCGCAGGCGACGCAGGGACACGGCAGCAGCAGGGCCAGGAGCAGGTCCAGGAACAGTCGCATGCCTGGACTCTGTGCCCCGGCGCAGCCAGCCGGAAGGCGAGATCCCTTGCTGTGGAAGGAAGCGCGGCCTGTGGACGCCCCGCTGGAACCGTCGGTCAGCCGGCGTAGGTGGGCCAGGTGCCCTCGCCGAGCACTTCCCACGGCAGACCGGGGTTGAGGCCGTCGGTGCTGCTCGGCGTCGGCTGGCGCCGCAGCTGGCCCTTGTAGGAGACCAGCCAGAGCAGCTGGGGCCCGCCGGCGAACTGCACCGCACCGGAAGGGGCTCCCGCCACCTCGACCTGTCCGGTGAGCGCGTCCGAAGAGCCGCTGCCGCCGTCGGCGGTGGCATAGCCGTCAGCGGCCACCGTCTCGAGCCGCGTGCCCATGACGTCCTGCTTGCCCTGGCCCTGCCGGTCGCGGACGACCACGCCGACCCTGGACCGGTCCGCCCAGAAGACGTCCACGTCGTCCGTACCCGAGGCCGAGGTGATGATCGGCCGCGCCTCGGAGATCGTCCAGACGTCCCCGGTCGCCGAGCCGGTCAGTGCCACCACGCCTACGTAGGCCTGACCATTGGCCACCACCGCGGCTCGGGCCCCGTCGCGGGAGAGTCTGACGACCGTCACGTCGTCGAGCGGCTTGCCGAGCGCATTGGTCACCCTGACCGGCTCCGGCGACCCGATCGCCGAGCCGACCCCGTACGGGACCCGGTAGACCTGGGTGGAGCCTGAGGGCGACGTCGCCACCGTCCAGACCGACCGGCCTACGGCGTCGAAGGAGGGCGTGCTCAAGGCCTTTGCCGCCGGCAACGGCACCGCCGTCCAGGGCAGCGCCGCAGTGCTGGGGATCGCCCCGACCTCGAGCGTCGCCGTGCCGTTGCCGGTCAGGACGCCGGCCACCGCCTGGCTCGCGGAGCCACCTTGCTCGGCAGTCACGGCGGACACCGCGATCTGCCCCACGCCGTCGACGTGCGCGAGCACCGGAGCCGGCGGGTCTGCCGGCAGCGTCGCGCCGGCGGCGACGTTGGGCGCGCCCTGGGGCGCCGGAGTCTGGATCAGCAGCTGGTCCTTGCGGACGAAGTAGAAGGGAGCGCTCGGCGGCAGGGCGTCCGGGTTGTAGCCGTCCGCCACCTGGGACAGCGTGAACGGCGGGCCCAGCTGCTGATTGTTCGAGAGGATGATGATCGGCGAGGTCGCAGGCTGCGGCTGGGCCGCGTTGAGGGTGTAGGCCACCTGCGCCTCGAGCGTCCGGATGGCCGCCGGGCTCAACGTGCCGAGGTGCTGCAGGTTCACCGTGGTCAGTCCCGAGGAGTCCGTCACGACCGACAGCACCTGGGCCGACGCCGGGGTGGTCACCGAGACCGCAGGGGCCAGCCAGTGGGTCGGGCCGGCCTGCAGCAGCTGCTGCACCAGGCCGGTCAGGTCTGTCTTACGTGGCATGAACACGGTGTCGGGCACCAGCCGGGGAACACCCGAGGGGCCGACCAGGCGGCTCGGGAAGTAGAGCGTCTTCGGCGTCAGGATCTGGGCCAGGCTCTGGGCCAGGATGAACGTGCCACGCTGGCCGATCGACGACACCCGCCACTGGCCGGCCACACGGACCAGCTTGAAGGTCACCGCGACCGGGCCGCTGGCCCACCGGTAGCTGCTGCTCGAGTCGATGACGGCTGTCTGCTGGAAGCGGACCGACCACTGCGTCTCGTCCGAGCCGGTGATCGGCGTAGGCACCGTCTGGTAGGAGAAGACCAGGGCCTGCTGGGTGGCGCTGGCGCTCCACTGGCTGGCCAGGTCGTTGGTCATGAACTGCTGGGCGTGCTCGTTGTCACCTGCCGACATCGCCTGCAGGAGTCCCCCGATGATGGTGGCCTGGTTGGCCTTCGGCGCCGGGCCGGGTGCCTGTTGCTGCGGATAGTCCGCGACTCCCTTGACGTCCTGTGCGGCCTGGGTACGGTGCACGGCCCCGGCTTGGGGCACCCCGGTGCAGCCGGCCATCAGCAGCGATGCGGCGACCGCAAGGACAGCGGCCGTGATCCGCCGGTCAGCCACGAAGCACCTCCGACGAAGGGGTCGTGGGGTCGGACGGACGGGGCTGACCGATGCCCCGGACGGTCACCGGCAGCAGAGCGGGCCGGGCCGGCTGGTGGCTGGTGGCCTTGCCGTTCAGGTCGGGCGACTCCGGCTCGGTCTCCTCCGGCTCCAGGGGCAGCGGGGAGGAACGCAGCGCCTCGCCGGCCACCCGCGGCAGGGTGAGCCGGAAGTTGGCGCCCCTGCCGGTCTCGCCCCACGCCTGCAGCCAGCCGCCGTGCAGCCGGGCGTCCTCGAGGGCGATCGCCAGGCCGAGCCCGGTGCCGCCGGACGAGCGCGCCCTGGCCGCGTCCGCCCGCCAGAACCGGTTGAAGACCAGGGTCGACTCGCCCGGTCGCAGCCCGACGCCGAGGTCGCGGACCAGGACAGCCACTGCGTCCTCGGAGGCGGCGACGGTCACCCGTACCGGCTGCCCCTCGCCGTGCTCGAGGGCGTTGTTGATCAAGTTGCGCACGATCCGCTGGACCCGACGGGCGTCGACCTCGGCATAGACCGGCTCGTCCGGCACCTCGAGCTCGAGCGCGCACCGGGTGCGCTCCGAGTGGGACCGGGATCGGTCGACGACCGAGCGGACCAGGTCGCCGACGTCGACCGAGTCGGCCTCGAGCACGGCCGCGCGGGCGTCGTGCCGGCTGATCTCGAGCAGGTCGACCAGCAGCGCCTCGAACCGGTCGAGCTCGTGCTGGAGCAGCTCGGCGGACCGGGAGACCGCAGGCGGGAAGTCGCCGCGGGCCGCGTGCAGCACATCGGCAGCCATCCGGACGGTGGTCAAGGGGGTCCGCAGCTCGTGGGAGACGTCGGAGACGAACCTGCGCTGGACCCGGGAGAGATCCTCCAGCTCGCGGATCTGCCGCTGCAGGCTGTCGGCCATCTTGTTGAACGACAGGCCGAGCTTGGCCAGCTCGTCCGTGCCCCGTACGGCCAGCCGCTCCTGCAGCCGGCCGGCGGCGAGCATCTCGGCGATCCGGGCCGTGTGCCGAACCGGCTGGATGATCTGGCGGGCGACCAGCCAGGCGATGCCGGCGAAGAGCAGGATCAGCCCGATGCCACCGAGCAGCAGGGTGTTCTGGACCAGGGAAAGGGTCTGCGCCTCGTGGCCGAGCGGGAAGATCACGTAGAGCCGGTACTCGCCGGTCGCGCCAGGGCTGGTCGCGTCGGTGACCGCAGCGGGCTGGGCGATGACGAGACCGCTCTGCGACCCGGGCCGGTCGCCCTTGTAGACGATCTTGGCGTACTGCCAGGCACGTTCGGTGCTCTTGCTGCTGACGGCCGCCTGCAGGCTGGCGCCGACGGTCGCGGGGAAGTCGACGCTCGGCGGCGGGATCAGCCGGGTCACCGTGTTGCCGGTGCCGGTCAGGGCCACGAAGTATTTGCCGCCGCCGGTGTTGTTGGCGCTCACCACCGCCCGGTAGAGCTGGTTGTCCAGGCCGAGCGGGGTCGTCGACGGTTTGCCCACCGAGGTGTCGAAGTCGGACAGCGTGCGGGCGGCCTGGTTGAGCGAGTCGTCGACCTTGCCGGACAGCACCGAGTCGCGGATCTGCGAGGCGACCAGCAGGCCGACCACCGCAACCACCGCTGCCGAGACCACCAGCGTCGTCGCGACGACGCGCAGCTGCAACGAACGGCGGCGCCGTTCGAGCGCCCGGCGGTAGGCCCGGCCCGGCATCATCGGCAGCCGCCGTACCAAGCGGCGGAGCCGGCGCTGGATCGGGATCAGGGCGGACCGGCCTTGTAGCCGACCCCCCGGACGGTCACGACGACCTGAGGCTTCTCCGGGTCCCGCTCGACCTTGGCCCGCAGCCGCTGGACGTGCACGTTGACCAGCCGGGTGTCCGCGGCGTGCCGGTAGCCCCAGACCTGCTCGAGCAGCATCTCGCGGGTGAACACCCTGGCCGGCTTGCGGGCCAGGGCCACCAGCAGGTCGAACTCGAGCGGGGTGAGGGCGATCACCTCACCCTCGCGGGTGATGGTGTGACCGGCGACGTCGATCGTGACCTCACCGATGGTCAGCAGCTCGGGCGCCGCGTCGTCCTTGCGGCGCAGCCGGGCGCGGACCCGGGCGACCAGCTCCTTGGACTTGAACGGCTTCATCACGTAGTCGTCGGCGCCCGACTCGAGCCCCACGACGACGTCCAGGGTGTCAGCGCGCGCGGTCAGCATGACGATGGGCACGCCGGACTCGGCCCGGATCTGCCGGCACACCTCGATGCCGTCGGTGCCCGGCAGCATGATGTCGAGCAGCACGAGATCGGGCTTGCACTCGCGGAACACGGCCATCGCCTTGTCCCCGTCCTCGACGAAGAACGGCTCGAAGCCTTCTCCGCGCAGCACGATTCCGAGCATCTCTGCCAGTGCCTGGTCGTCATCGACGACGAGTACGCGACCTCTCACGCCCCCATCGTCGCACCTCCCGGCGGTTTGCGGTGCCGCAACGACGCCTAAGATCACCCGGGCTTCACCTTGCCCTCAGTCGAGCACCGCAAGACCGTCCAGCTGCAGGCCCGGGTGCCCGGTCGTGCCGACGACCTGGATCGCGACCACGTGCCTGCCTGGTGAGAGGTGCGCGACGGTCCCCACCTGCCGGCGTACGGACAGAGCTGGGGCGTGCGTGTCGACCACCGCCCGGATCCTGCCGTCGACCCTGACCACCGCCTTGCCGCAGCCGGGGCAGCGGTCGGCGATCACGGTCACCTGGCTGCCGGTCACCCGGAACGTCGCGGTCGCGCCGGCCCTGGTCGCCACCGCGACGGTGCCTCCCCACCGGCGGGTCGACGGCAGCGTGCGCCACCCCTGGGACAGCGTCGCAGCCCTGGTGTCCAGCGGTTCGACCACGGTCCCGAGCGCGTGCCGGGTGTCGTTGCCGTACGGGTCCTGCGAGAGCACCTCGAACCGGTAGGTCGCCCCCGGCACCGGCACGAACGGGCTCGCGCCGGCCCCGAACACCGCGTGGGTGTCCGACGTGTCGAGCAGCCAGATCACCCAGGGGGCGCCGGCGCTGGCCGCGTACTTCACGGTGTACGGGTTGCCTGCCGGGTTGGCCGGGTTGCCCCAGCTCAACGCGAACCGGCCGGTGGTCGAGACGTCCGACACCACGGCCGGCACGGTCAGCAGCGGCGTGGCTGTCGCCCGGATGCTGTGCGTGGCCTCCGCCGACACCGCGCCAGCGGCGTCGTAGGCCCAGAACCCGTAGCTGTAGGTGGCACCGACCACGACCGTGTCCGTCACCAGCTGCAGAGCTGCCGGGTCCGGCGGCCCGTCGAACACGGCAGCACCGTCCACAGGCGAGGCCGGCGCGACGGCACCGTCGAGGCGCCGGACGACGACCCTGGTGACCGTGGGGTCCGGGTTGCGCCAGCGCAGCACCGCGTGCACGCCGTCGAGGACGACCGGCACCGGCTGCGGCGCGGCGGGGGCTGCGTCGGTCGACGCCGCGGCGGCGCCGGCCGGTCCGGCGGCGCACCCGACCAGGGCGAGGCCCGCGAGCACCGCGCGCAGGTCAGGCATGACGCTTGTCCGTGCGGGAGCGCATCCGGCCGGCTCGGCGCGCGTCGCGGGAGGCGACGGTCAGGTGCTCCAGCAGCCGCTCGGCCTCGGCCGCGTCGCGGCACACTGCCCTGGCCTGCCAGTGCCGCCCCGCGGTGTCGGCGTGCACGGTGGCCAGCCGGAGCGCCCGCTCGACCGGGCCCTGCCGGTAGCGCAGCGACTGCACCTTCTCCAGCGGAACGATGACGGTCGCCGGCCGGACCCGGCCGGTCCGGGTCCTCAGGTAGACGCCGTCGTCCCACGCCAGCAACGACCAGTACGACAGCGGGCTGCGCCACCGGGCCCGGCCCGGAGGTCTCGCCCCTGACGATGGCGGCACGATGTCCGCGCCCGGAAAAACTCTGCTGAGCAACAACTCTGCATCCCTCCTGGTGCCGACCGGAAGCACGGCACGAACCAGCTGGTTGCTCTCCCGCTCGTCCCGGTCGCGCTGGCGCTGCCGGGCCACGTCGATCTCCAGCCGCACCCAGCCGAACGGGCGCCAGAGCAGGGGCTCGACGAAGCGCATCGCCTGCACCCGCCCGTACGGGATGGTCTCGGCGCGGGTCTGGGTGAGCCCGCTGTGCAGCCGCAGACCGTCCGGTGCCTCCGCGACCGAGAACGAGAACTCGTTGTTCAGCCGCTTCTTGACCGCGGTGGCCACCGCGAGGAGGAAGGGGACGAGCACGCCGAGCAGGCCACCCCTGGCGTCGGAGGGCAGCAGGAACGCGGCCACGACGATGGCCGCGAGCATCAGCATCGAGGCGGCCACCGGGCCGAGCAGCAGCGAGGCGATCAGCCGTCCGTTGCCGACCTGCCAGAGCGGACGCTGCAGCGGTTCGGGGGTGTCCTCGTCCAGTCCGTGCGCGACGGCGAGCAGCCTGGCCCGTACCCGCAGCGCCTCGTCCTCACCGAGGTAGGCGAGCTTGGACTTGCCCGAGCCGTGCCCGGCCAC
>JAWWOM010000416.1:0-2925 GCA_033851655.1 Frankiales bacterium | reverse complement strand
CCTCGGCCGCCGGCCTGCTGCTCACCGCGATGGTGCTGGCGGGGACCGGCTTCGCGCCCCTGCTGGGACACCTCGCGAGTCGCTGGCCGCTGCGCCGGTCCGCCCTGGTGTTCGGCATCGTCGGCGCCAGCGCCACGATCTGGACCGTCCTCCTGCTGTGGCCGGGCCGGGCGCCGCTGTGGCTGCTGGTGCTCCTGGTCGTGGTGCTGGCGTCCAACGGTCCCGGCTCGATGGTCGGCCTCGACTACGCCCGCACCTTCAATCCGGCCGGGCGCATCGGCAGCGCGTCCGGCATCGTCAACGTCGGTGGCTTCGTCGCGTCCCTGGTGACCATCCTGGTCATCGGACTGGTGCTGGACGTGCTGACACCACACGGTTCCACGGCCTACACGCTCAACTCGTTCCGGGTCGCCTTCCTGGTGCAGTATGCCGGCTGGGCCCTTGGCCTCGTGCTGTTCTGGCGGGCCCGCCGGACGGTACGGGCCCGGCTCGCGCTGGAAGGGGTCCGCCCCGACGCGCTGCCCATGGCCGTCGCGCGGCGGATCCGTACCCGGCGCTGAGGTCGGCGCCCAGCTAGCTCGGCAGGGTCCACTTCTGGTTGGCGCCGCCGGTGCAGGTCCAGATCTGCAGCTGGGTGCCGTCGGCCGAGGTGTTGCCCGTGACGTCGAGGCACTTGTTCGCCTGCGGGTTGACCAGCTGGCCCGCGGTGGCCGACCACTGCTGGGCGGCCGACCCGTTGCAGTCCCAGAGCTGCACCTTGGTGCCGTCGGCTGTTCCGCCGGCGGAGACGTCCAGGCACTTGCTCAGAGCGCGCAGGGTGCCGTCGGTGCCCACCGTCCAGGTCTGCGCTCCGCTGCCGTTGCAGGTGTAGAGCTGCACCGGCGTGCCGTTCGCCGTCGCCCCGGACCGGACGTCGATGCACTTGCCGGCCAGGCCGGAGATCGGGCCGGCCTTCGCGGTGGTGCTGCCCGAGCTGTTCCAGGTGAAGGTGGCGGACGTCTTCGTAGGCAGGTTGTAGGAGAAGTGCTCGCCGTTCCAGTTGACGACCACCTGTTGTGCAGTGGACGTGTTGTTGTACGCGATCAGGGCGCGAGTGCCGTCACTGTTCAGGTAGGCGATGTTCGGGACGCTGCTGTTGGCGCTGGAGTCCACCCGGTAGGCGCCCGGCTTGACGAACTTGGTCAGGTGACCCATGTCGTAGTACTCCACGGTGTAGTCGACCTGCCCGCTGCGGCTGTCTCCGTTGTGCACGGTGACCAGCCCGGTGCAGGTGCCACAGCCACCGTTGTGCGGACCCATGTTCTGGTCGACGGCAAGGCTCCACTTGACGAGGCTCTTCCCCCAGTTGCGGCCGTAGTTGACCAGGTCGAGCATGTCCTGCTGTTGCTGGTTGCCGACCCAGGTGCCGCCCGAGTGCTCGGTGTCGTAGGAGGCCACCGCCGGGTACTGGTT
Source organism: Frankiales bacterium (assembly GCA_033851655.1). Lineage (GTDB taxonomy): Bacteria > Actinomycetota > Actinomycetes > JAWWOL01 > JAWWOL01 > JAWWOL01. Next base: position 1,473 of record JAWWOM010000416.1, on the reverse strand, counting down.
GTGGATCGTCGTCTGCTCAGCCGGGTCGCCCGAGTAGCCGTGCCAGGCGATCCCGCCGAAGAGCGAGTCGTTGCGGACGGCGGCGTCACTGACCGTCGGCGCCGCATAGGAGTCGTAGCTGTCCGGGTTCCAGTCCAGGGCCAGCACTTTGGCGCTCAGTCCGGCGGCGTGCAGCGCCGGCAACAGGTTGGTGCCGGTGAAGTAGTCCAGCCCGCTTCCGTTCCAGCTCATCGAGGGATATCCGGCACAGCAGGTGGGCTCGTTCTGCACGGACACGAAATTGATCTTCACGCCCTGCGCCTGGTAGGCCTGCAGGTATTTCACGAAGTACTGCGCGTAGGTCCCGTAGTACTGGGACTGGAGCCAGCCGCCGTTGAGCGTGCCGCTGTCCTTCATCCAGGCCGGGGCGGACCAGGGCGACGCCATCGTCGTCAGGGTCGGGTTGAGCTGTTGCGCCTGCTTGGTCAAGGGCAGCACGTCGGCGAGGTCGTGTGCTATCGAGAAGCTGGACAGGCTGGTGTCGGTCTGGCCCGCCGGCAGGTCGTCGAAGCTGTAGCCGTAGCGCGCCAGGTCGGAGGCGCCCATCGGATTGCGCAGAAAGCTCAGCCCGATCCCGGCGGACGGGTCGAACAACTTCTGCATGACGGCCGTACGGGCCGACGCCGTCAGTGCGTTGCTGCTGTCCAGCAGCCAGGCCGCGGTGTCGGTGAACGACGCGCCGCCACCGGTGAACTGCTGGTAGCGCGTGCCGTCGTTGACCGCGATGGTCTGCGCAGCGGAGGAGGCACCGGCGCTGAAGGCCGTCGCCGCCTGCTGCTGCAGTCCCCGGGTCACCGTACGGCCACCGGAGTCGCTGGTCGTGGTGAGCCACACGCTGACCGTCTCGTTCGCCGCTTGGGCGGCCGGTGCGACGAGGCCGTTGAGCGAGATGCTGCCGGCGAGGGCGAGGGCTGCGGCCGCCGAGATGCGACGAAATCTGGTGGGGGACATGCGGCGACTCAACAGATGTAACAATGTTTCGTCAAGACTTCCGCGGCGGCGTTGAGCATGGATTTGCCAAAGCATGACGCGGCATTTCTGGAGCCCGGCCTGAAACACACCGAAACAATTGCGTTTGCGGTTGGCCGACGAAATGTGGGACCGTTGACGCAGCGATCAGTCGGGCTCGACCTCGGTGAACACCATCTCGTACTCGTCGACTCCGCGGACGTTGAGATGCGCCTTCGCCGTAGCGTCCGCGCGCACGGAGGCGGCTGCCCCGCGGGAGGCGGCGAGTCCGCTCGTGTCCGCGAAGGAGATCGCGGACACACCGCGACCGCGACCGCGGTCGATGAACAACACGGCGCGGCAGAACCCGGGCAACAGCTCGACCCTGGGCACCACGGTGGTCCGGAACGCGTCGACTGCCAGGTCGACGTCGGCCGGGTCCCCTTCGGTGAAGGTCATCCGGACACCGGAGCCGGCGCCGGGCAG
>JAWWOM010000404.1:0-7605 GCA_033851655.1 Frankiales bacterium | reverse complement strand
GGGGCCGCGGTGGGCTGCAGCAGCGGCGAGTCCGAGGGCGGGGCACCGCCGACCTTGGCCGGGTGCAGCCGGTACTGGAGGTTCTCCGCCCAGGTGACCAGGCCGCCGCCGCCCTGGCTGCGTACCCACTCGGCGACCCGTGCCTGTTCCGAGTCGCCGCCCGGCGCGGTCATCGCCCGGAACAGCGACCACTCCCAGGGGGACAGCAGGGCCAGGGTCACGAGGAGAACGACGCCGCAGCGCCTCAGCAGGTTGCGCCACCGCCACAGACGGCGGATCGGGTCCTTCGGCACCACCGTCGTGCTGTCCGTGTCCACAGGCCTCCCGTCGCTCCGGCAAAGCGTAGGAGGGAGCCTGGACGGTGCAACGTGGTGAATGATGAGATCCGTCCGTCCGAGGTTCCCAAACCTCGGCAAGCACGCTGCGGCGCCGCTCGGCGGCGGTGCCGGGGCCTTCGTCGGCCCGAACGTACTCTTACCGGACAGCCACCGGGGGCTTAAGGGGGCTACATGTCGGGTCACGCTGACGAGTACGACAAGGCGCTCGCCAAGGCCTGGCAGCACGCCGGGTCCTGGCTCGGGTCGGTGGCGGACCGGCCGGTCGGGCCGACGGCTTCGGTCGAGCAGGTGGCCGCCCTGGTCGGCGGCGCCCTGCCGGAGCGCGGTACGGCACCCGAGGAGGTCGTCGACCTGATGGCGACCGCCGCGGAGCCGGGCCTGATGGCCATCGGGTCCGGTCGCTTCTACGGCTGGGTGATGGGCGGCACGCTCCCGGCCGCGCTGGCCGCCGACTGGCTGGTCAGCGCCTGGGACCAGAACGCTGGGATGCGCCTCGCGACACCGGCGATCTCGGCCCTCGAGGAGACGGCAGCGGCCTGGCTGCTCGAGCTGCTGGGGCTGCCCGAGTCCGACGTCGGCTTCGTCACCGGGGCCACCATGGCCAACTTCAGCTGCCTGGCCGCCGCTCGCACGTCGGTGCTGTCCAAGGTCGGCTGGGACGTGGCCCGGCACGGCCTCACCGGCGCCCCGCGCGTTCGCGTCCTGGTCGGCGCCGAGCGGCACGACACGGTCGACCTGGCCCTGCGCTACCTCGGACTCGGCAGTCCCGAGCCGGTCGCCGCCGACGAGCAGGGCCGGATCCGGGTGGACGCCCTCGCCGGCGCTCTCCAGGCCGGCGCGGGTCCGACGATCCTGTGCCTGCAGGCCGGCAACCTGCACTCCGGCGCGTTCGACCCGATGGGACAGGCGATCGAGCTCGCCCACCGCCACGGAGCGTGGGTGCACGTCGACGGTGCCTTCGGGCTCTGGGCGGCGGCGGCACCAGGGCTCCGGCACCTGGTCGACGGCCTTGACCAGGCGGACTCGTGGGCGACCGACGCCCACAAGACCCTCAATGTCCCGTACGACTGCGGGGTGGCGATCGTCAGCGACCGGGCGGCAATGCGGTCGGCACTGGGGGTTCACGCCGACTACCTGCTCGCTGACGCCTCCGCCTCGGCGCAGCCGTACGAGACGGTGCCCGAGCTCTCCCGTCGAGCCCGCGGGGTCCCGGTGTGGGCTGCGCTGAGATCCCTTGGCAGCAAAGGAGTTTCCGACCTCGTCGAGGGTCTGGTCCGGCATGCACAGGCTCTTGCCGAGGGCATCGCCGAGGTCCCGGGGGCGCAAGTGCTCAACGAGGTCCCGTACACCCAGGTCTGTCTTGCCTTCGAGAACGACGAGCGGACACGGGCGGTGACCCGGCGGCTGCTCGACGACCGGGTCGTCTGGATGTCCGGATCCCGTTGGCACGGCAGGGAAGTCATCCGGATCTCGGTCAGCAACTGGACCACCGACGACGACGATGTACGGGTCTCGCTCGACGCCCTGCGTCGAGCCGCGGGATGATTCAGGCCGTCCGCAGGTCTCAACCACCCGAACCCGAGGGGTACCACATGATCCTGCAGTCTCGACGGATTGCCCGCCTCACCGCGGTCGCGGTGACCGCCACGGTGATGGCAGCCGGGTCGACGGGTACGGCGAGCGCGAAGGCTGCTGCTTTCCCGCACGTCACGCTGGTCGCTGCGGAGGCAGCGCTGCCACTGGCGAAGACCCTCCCCGGCGGCAGCTTCAAGCTCATGGGCAAGGTCGCGTCGGAACGCAGCGGGCAGACCGGCGTGTGCAACAAGACGGTGACCCTGCACGACGTCGCCGAGGTGGCTGCCGTGTACTCCTCGCGAAAGAGCACCGCCGGCTCGACGGCCGGCACCGACTGGACCCTGGGTGTGGCCGTGTTCGCCACACCGGCCCAGGCGGCAACCGCCATGCGCACGATCATCTCCCTCGAACGAAAATGCCCGACCCGGCAGGTCTATAAGGGAACCGGCGTCCACATCGGCATCCACGTCACCGCCTCGGGCACCTACGCGGTGACCGGCTGGAGCGGCTACCGCACCGTGGAACACCAGGTGATCTACATCGGGACCACGGCGACGCCGGTCAGCCAGCTCGTCGTGACGCTGGTCCGCGGCAACGTGCTCGTCACGATCACTGAGTCGACCGCCGGAGCGAAGGTGTCAGACAAGGTCCAGGACACCCGGTGCAGGCTGGTGCAAACGCGGTTGCTGAGCGCGCTGACACACCCGAAGGCGTGACCTGGTCGTTATTGGGCGCTGGCTGAGCCGGCATCGGACTCGTCGCGTCGGTACCGGCAGAATGTGGGTGGCGAAAGGAGATCCTCAGTGCCCCAGCCCTCGCAACCGCTGAAGAAGCTCGGCTTTCTGACCATCGGCTTGTTCGACGGCAGTGATCCGGGCCGCGGCCACGAGTCGACGCTGGAGATCGTCGAGCTCGGCGAGCGGCTGGGGTTCGACAGCGCGTGGGTGCGGCACCGCCACCTGCAGTACGGCATCTCCTCACCGGTCGCCGTACTGGCCGCAGCCTCCCAGCGGACCAGCCGGATCGAGCTCGGCACGGCGGTGATCCCGATCGGCTGGGAGAACCCGTTGCGGCTGGCCGAGGACCTGGCGACCGTGGACGTGCTGTCGCACGGACGGCTCAACCCGGGAGTCAGTGTCGGGCCGCCGATGCACTTCGACACCATCAAGGCCGCGCTCTATCCGGACACTGCTGATCTCGAGGACTTCGGCTACGCCCGGCTGGAGCGGCTGCTGCGCTTCATCCGCGGCGAGTCGGCCACCCACTTCAGCGGCGTCGAGGGGATCGAGGTGTTCTCCGACCGGGTCGAGCCGCACTCCCCCGGACTGGGCAGCCGACTCTGGTACGGCGGAGCAAGCCTGCGGTCGGCGCAGTGGGCCGGCGAACACCGGATGAACTTCCTGACCAGCAGTGTCGTCAAGGCCGAGGATGCCGGGCAGTCGGGGAATTTCGCCGAGATCCAGCTCTCCCACGTCCGCACGTTCCGGGCTGCTCACCCGGACGGTGACGGGGCGCGGGTCTCCCAAGGCCTCGTCGTCATCCCCACGGACTCGGCCTCTGCCGAGCAACGGTCGAAGTACGTGCAGTACGCGCAGTCCCGGACGCCGCGTACCGCAGCTCCGCAGGGTCCTGCCCGGTTGATGTTCGCCCCCGACCTCGTGGGGACGTCAGCCGAGATCGCCGAACGCCTCTACTCCCACGCAGCGTTCCGGGAGGTCGACGAGGTCGCCTTCGCGCTGCCCTTCAGCTTCGACCACGAGGACTACGTGCAGATCCTCACGGACCTGGCCACGAAGCTCGGCCCCATCCTCGGCTGGGCGGCCGGGCCGGGCAGCCGATGACCACACTGACCCGGCCGGAACGCCCGGCGGGGCTTACCGGCCGGCGCGCGGAGTGCGCCGTGCTCGACCGGCTCCTGAGCACCGTACGGGCAGGGGAGAGCGGCGCCCTGGTGATCCGGGGCGAGCCAGGCGTTGGCAAGACGGCGATGCTGGACTACCTCGTCGAGCAGGCGTCGGGCTGCTCAGTGGCGCGTGCAGCCGGGGTGCAGTCCGAGATGGAGCTGGCCTTCGCCGGGCTGCACCAGCTGTTGGCGCCGATGCTGCACCGGCTCGACAGCCTGCCGCCGCCGCAGCGCGAGGCGCTACGAACTGTCTTCGGGGTCAGCTCCGGCCCGGCACCCAACCGATTCCTCATTGGCCTGGCCGTCCTCAGCCTGCTCTCCGATGAGGCCGAGGAGCAGCCGCTGATCTGTGTGGTGGACGACGAGCAGTGGCTCGATCGCGCCTCAGCGCAGGTCCTGGCCTTCGTTGCCCGACGCCTCGAGGCCGAGTCGGTGGGCTTCGTCTTCGCGGTTCGGACCCCGACCGAACAGCTTGCCGGGTTGCCGGAGCTGACGGTCGAGGGGCTGCGCGAGAGCGACGCACAGGCACTCCTGGCCTCCGTGCTGACCGCGCCGCTGGACCCTCGGGTGCGCGACCAGATCGTCAGCGAGACCCGCGGTGTGCCGTTGGCCATGTTGGAGCTGGTCCAGGATCTGCACCCGGCGGAGCTGGCCGGCGGCTTCGGGCTCCCCTCCCGCGTCCCGCTGTCGAACGGGATCGAGGACAGCTTTCGGCGCCGGCTCGGCTCTCTGCCACCCGAGACCCGACGCCTGCTCCAGCTGGCGGCGGCGGACCCGGTCGGTGACCCGATGTTGGTCTGGCGCGCGGCCGAGCGGCTCGGCATCCCGGCCCACGCTGCGACGCCGGCGGCTCAAGCCGGCCTGCTCGAAATCGGCGCCCGCGTACTGTTCCGGCATCCGCTGGTGCGATCGGCGGCTTACCGGCTGGCCACGGTGCAGGAAAGGCAGGAAGCGCACCGTGCGCTGGCAGAGGTCACCGACCCGCAGACCGACCCCGACCGCCGTGCCTGGCACCGGGCCCAGGCCGCGCCCGGACCGGACGAAGATGTCGCCAAGGAGCTCGAGCGTTCCGCCGACCGGGCCAAGGCCCGCGGGGGGCTGGCCGCCGCCGCTGCCTTCCTCGAACGCTCGGCCGAGCTGACACTCGACCCAGCCAACCTGGCCTGCCGGGCGCTCGGCGCCGCCAGGGCCAAACACCAGGCCGGTGCCTCCGACGCAGCGTTGAAGATGCTGGCCACGGCCGAAGCCGGCCCACTCACCGAGCTGCAGCGAGCCTGGATGGGACTGCTGCGCGGCCAGATCGCGTTCGGCTCCAACCGCGGCAGCGATGCTCCGCAGCTGTTGCTCGAGGCCGCCAAGCGGCTGGAGCCGCTCGACGTCGGCCTCGCCCGCGAGACCTACCTGGAGACCCTCGCCGCCGTGACGTTCGCCGGCCGCCTGGCCAGCCCTGGCGGCGGTGTGCTGGACGTTGCCTCGGCAGCCCGGGCGGCGCCGCAGGCTTCCGAGCCGGCGCGCGCGTGCGACCTGCTGCTGGACGGGTTGTCAGCGCACTTCTGCGAGGGCTATCCGGCGGGCCTGCCCATGCTGAGACAGGCTCTGACCGCTTTCGGCGGCGGTCTGTCGGCCGAGGAGGAGCTGCGCTGGCTGTGGCTGGCCGGCATCACCGCGTTGCACCTGTGGGACGCGGACAGCTGGGAGTCGCTGTCCAACCGGCACGTCCAGCTCGCCCGCGAGGCCGGCGCGCTGAGCGAGCTCCCGCTGGCCCTGACCGCGGAGGTTTACCAGCACCTGTTCGCCGGCGAGCTGACGGCAGCAGCATTGCTGACCCACGAGGTGCGGGCGGCGATCGAGGCGACAGGGAGCAACCTGGCACCCTACGCAGCCCTCGCCCTGGCCGCGTTTCGCGGGCGTGAAGCCGAGCACTCTGCCCTGATCGAGACCGATCGGCGAGCCATGGAGCTGCGTGGCGAAGGCATCGGCGTGACGGTGACCGCGTGGGCAACCGCCGTGCTCTGCAATGGGCTCGGCCAGTACGAGAACGCATTCGCCGCAGCGCAGCGGGCTACCGACTATCCGCACGACCTGGGCACGTCCTACCTCGCCTTGAGCGAGCTGGTCGAAGCCGCGACGCGCACCGGCAGGCTCGAGGTGGCGGCCGATGCCCATCGACGACTGGCGGAGGTCACGCATCCGAGCGGCACGGACTGGGCACTCGGGATCGCGTCCCGTTCGCGTGCCCTCCTGAGCGCCGGCGACGACGCCGAAACCCTCTACCGTGAGGCGATCGACCGGCTCGGCCGGACCCGGGTGCGGATCGAGCTCGCCCGCGCCCGGCTGCTGTACGGGGAATGGCTACGCCGCGAGAATCGGCGGGTCGACGCACGCCGGCAGCTGCGGAGGGCCCACGAGCTGTTCACGTCGATGGGCGCCGACGGCTTCGCCGAACGTGCCGGTCGCGAGCTGCTCGCCACCGGCGAGACGGTTCGCAAACGCACTGTGGACACGCAGAGCGAGCTCACCGCCCAGGAGGCCCTCATCGCACGGCTCGCTCGCGACGGCTTGTCCAACCCGGAGATCGGTACCCGGCTGTTCATCAGTCCGCGCACGGTCCAGTACCACCTGCGCAAGATCTTCAGCAAGCTCGGCATCAGCTCCCGCAGCCGGCTCGACCAGGTCCTGGGCGGCGATCCCGGTCGGCAGGGCTAGCAGGCGACTGGCCAATGGCGGATGCGAGTCCCTCTCCAGCTGCCGAGCATGTGGCAGAGACATCCCTCGCCGAGTCCCTGGGGACGCCGACACCGCTTGCCAGGAGGATCACCAGTGCAGACGACCGAGACAGCAGGCCGCTTCACCTCGCTGCCAGACGACCAGACCATCGCGAGCACCGTCGTTGCGCTCGAGGAACACGGGTTCAGCGTCGAACTCGTCGGCGACCTCGACGCGGCGCGTCGGGCCGTCCTCGCCCGCATCCCCCAAGGCTCGTCCGTCATGACCAACACGTCGGTGACGCTGCAGGAGACCGGCATCGCGGACGCGATCAACAACGACGGACCCTACGAGTCGGCACGGAACAAGATGTTCGCTCTCGACTTCGCAACGCAGGCTCAGCAGATGAAGGCCATCGGTGGCCAGCCGGACTACTCCCTCGGCAGCGTCCATGCGGTTACGCACCAGGGAACGCTGGTCATTGCCTCGGCCTCGGGCAGCCAGCTTGCCTCCTATGCCTGGGGCGCAGCAAATGTGATCTTCGTGATCGGGGCGCAGAAGCTCGTGCCCACGCTCGAGGCGGCACGCGAGCGGATCTACAAGCACAGCCTGGTCCTCGAGGACGCTCGCGCGATTGCCGCGTACGGGCAGAACAGCTCAGTCGGCAAGATTCTCGAGATTCACCAGGAGCTGCCAGGGCGCATCCATGTCGTCCTCATCCGACAGGCCGTCGGTTATTGACCCCGGAACAACCCTTGCACGGCCACAGTTGCTCCGAAATACCTAGCGGTCCGACCGCCCATGCCGCGAGATGGCTGACGCAACGAAGGGACCCTGTCGTGAGCTCCGATGTCGAGCGTCGCCGCGAAACGACCCGCCGACGGCGGCTGCTCGAGGTGGTTCCTCCGCCACCTCTGCCGCGCATCGCGGTGCTGGGCGCCGGGCACGTCGGCCCCGTGATCGCACGGGCTGCTCTGGCAGCCGGGTACGAGGTGGCGATCGCCGGCTCGGGTGGGCCGGAGAACATCGCGCTGATCACGGAGGTGCTGGTACCGGGGGCCGAGCCGCTGTGGCCGGCCGAGG
>JAWWOM010000381.1:0-5892 GCA_033851655.1 Frankiales bacterium | reverse complement strand
GGGCAGGCCGACCTCGTAGGCGTCGGGGTACATCAGGCACCAGCGGACCGCCGCCGAGTCCCAGTCCTTGATGGTCGAGTTGAGCTCGCCGCCGACGTACTGGATCGGCTTCTGCACCCGCGTCAGCAGCGTCTCGAGGCGGGGGAACAGGGACTCGACCGGCATGGGGGAACAACCTCAACGGACGGGGAAGGGGGTCGCGCCCAGCCTACGCCCCTCGCCCCACCGCCGGCCCTCACCGCCGATAGCGTCGCTATCGACTCCCCGCGGCCCCCAAACCGCCGATAGCGGCGCTATCGACTCCCCGCGGCCCCCAAACCGCCGATAGCGGCGCTATCGACCCGCCCCAACCTCGCCGCCCGAGCTGTCGATAGCGGAGCTATCAACGCCGCGGGGCCTTGATCAGGACGACAGCGCCGCTATCGACCCTGCGGGCGAGCGTTGGGCGAGCGCTGTGGCAACGGTCGCCACGATGTACGCCGGCCGACTGATGACATCGTCCCAAGTGAATCGCAGCGGCAGCCAGCCCGCGTTGGACAGTGCATTCTGCCGTCGGCGATCGTTGAACAGCGCCATCGGCAGCTCGTGAGGCTCACGCCCATCGCCCTCAATGGCCACCTTCGGCTCGAGATAGCCCATGTCGATCCGGTACGTGTCTCCGTCCACCACGACGGCGATCTGCAGCACGGGCTCGGGTAGCCCTCCTCCGACGATCACCAACCTGATACGGGTCTCCAGCGGTGAGTCACTGCCAACGGCGGCTAACGGCGTCGCCTTGGCCAGCAGCTGGACTCCCGGTCGGCCAATCCAGCGCCGGCAGACGTCGTCCAGCTCGGCCTTGGTCACTGCTCCCGTGCGCAGTGCCGAATCCATCGCCGACACCAGCTGCTCGAGCGTCAGCGTCGGTGACAAGTCGGCGATGGTGCGGGCGGCGGTCGTCGCTGGGAATCCTTGCACCAGCCTCGGCGCCGTCTCCAAGGTTGCGGTCCGATGTACCACCAGGCCGGCGGTCGAGTAGCCGCCGATCGCTTGGACGACGGTGAGCTCCGGGCGCACCAGCTCGGGCAGTCCCTGCAGGCGATGGAGATGTCCCGCAAGGAGGTGGCTCGTGATCGCGCCGTCCGGGCCGGCAATGAGCGCCGCCCGAGCCGAAGTCCGAACCGGGTCCCGTACGAGATCTCGCAGGACGTAGACCTCACGGTGCAAGCGTGCCCATGCTCCGACCTCGACACGTCGCCGGACCAGGTGATGAGGCACGCCCAGGTCCCTCAGCTCGGCCCAGCGCAGCACGCCCTCCTGACCGGAAGCGCGACGCCGAGCGGCCGCCTCCGCTGGTGACATCTTCATGCCAGCGACGATGGCAATTGCCAGCGGTCGCGGCGAACGGGTCTCCACAGGCAGCCAGTTGTCCACAACCGCCGCGGCCTGGGAGCCGGAACCGTCGATAGCGGCGCTATCGGCACTCTTGGCGGCGGAAACAGTCGATAGCGGCGCTATCGACCCGGGAGCGGCAACCGTCGATAGTGGCGCTATCGAGGCTCTGGGCGGGCGGAGCCGTCGATAGCGGCGCTATCGAGGCTCTGGGCCGGCGGGGGGCTGGGCGGGCGGCGGCTGGGCGGGCGGCGGGGGGCGGGGCGGGCGGCGGCTGGGCGGGCGTCCCTAGCCAGGGTGGCGGCGAGCGGCCCAGTCAGGCGGTCTGGCTGTGCATGTGCACGTTCTGCAGCAGGCCCATCGCGATCAGGTTGGCGAACAGGGACGAGCCGCCATAGCTGATGAAGGGCAGGGGCAGGCCGGTGACCGGCATGATACCCAGGCACATGCCGATGTTCTCGAAACCTTGGAACGCGAACCAGGCGATGATGCCCACGGCGATCAATCGGCCGAATGCATCGTCGGCCTTGCCGGCTATTCGGAACGCCCGCCACAGAATCACGCCGAGCAGGCCGATGATGCCGACGCAGCCGGCAAAGCCGAGCTCCTCGCCGGCCACCGCAAAGATGAAGTCGTCGACCTGCTCCGGCACGTAGCCGTAGGTGTTGGACAGCTGGCCGTGCAGGAGACCCTGACCCAGGATGCCACCGGACCCGATGGCGATCTGGGCGTTGTGCACGTTGTACGCGGCCGCCTTGGACTGCGGATCCGTCGCGTTCGGGTTGAGGAACGTGGTCAGCCGCGCCGACTGGTAGCCCTGCAGCCGCCCGGTCGCCGCCATGCCGACTCCCCCGAGCACGGCCAGCAGGACAAGACCGGCGATCCACCGGGCCGGGGCGCCCGAGACGGAGATGGCGGCCAGGATCATGAAGCCCAGGACCACGGCGGTACCGAGGTCCGGCTGGAGCAGGATCAGGCCGAGCGGTACGGCGGAGAAGGCGAGGACCTGGAGCACGTCGACATCCCTGGGCGCGTCACCGCCGTCGCGCTTCTCGCCCAGGAACATGGCCAGGCCGACCACCAACGCGATCTTGGCGAACTCGGCCGGTTGGATGGTGAACCCGCCACCGATGACGATCCAGGAACGGGCACCGTTGATCCTGGTCCCGATCGCCAGCACCGCCAGCAGCCCGAAGATGCTCGCCACGTACACGACCGGCGCATAGGCCCGCAGAGACCGGTAGTCGAGCAGCGACGTGCCAACGCCGAGAGCCACGGCGATGACCACGAACACCAGGTCCTTCTCCATCTTGGAGTTGGTGTGGCCGTATCGCGTCGTGTAGGTCGCACCCCAGACCAGCAGCACGCCGAGGATGCACATGATCCCGACGGCGATGGTCAGGATCCAGTCGTTGCGACGCAGCCGCGACTCACGCACCAGGACCTTGGAGTGGGGCGCAGTGTTGCGCCCACCCAAGGAAACTGGAGCGGTACGGGGAGAGAGCCAGTCGGTCATCGGGTCCTAGGTTGCGATCGGGGTCAACGAACGGCGGCGGTAGGCGGCGGGGAGCGGCCGCTCGAGCCGAAGGCGACTATCCGGGCCGGCGGTGACTGCCCGGTCGCCGGCAGCAGCGGTGGCAACGCCGTGGCCGTTGCGCCTCCCGTCGCCGCCGCCGGCGCGCCGGCGGTGGTCCCCGACGTCGTCCCTGGCTGCGTGCCCTGGGTGGTGGTCACCCCTGGCGTGACCGAACCGGTCGTCGTCGGGGTCGGTGCTGCCGACGCGATCAGTGGCGCCTTGGTGACCATGTTGCCGTCGGCGCTGAAGCTCGGCAGCTTGTCGAGCAGGCCCTTGGGCAGCACGTTCGGCTTGCCCTCGAGGCCGTACATGCCGTCCCAGAGCAGCCGGGTCGCGGGGCCGGCGACGGCCGCGCCGTAACCGGCGTCGGGGACGATGATGATCGACACGTACTGGGGCTTCTGGCCCGGCAGTCCGGCGAACGAGGCGAAGACCGACGTGTCGGTGATCTGAGTGCCCTTGGCGACCTGGGCAGTGCCGGTCTTGCCGCCGACCTTGACCTGGTTCATCGGGAAGCCCTGGAAGGCGCCGGCTGCCGTGCCCGTCGTGGTGACGTCGTACATTGCCTGCTGGATAAGGGAAAGATCGGACTGGGTGACCGGCAGCACGCGCTGCACCTTGGGGGTGATCGCCTTGACCAGCTTGCCGGCCGGCGACACGATCGCCTTGGCCACCTTGGGCGAGTAGATCTTGCCACCGTTGACCAGCGCCGAGTAGGCCACCGCCATCTGCAACGGGGTGGCGAGCACGGTGCCCTGGCCGATGTACTCGTCGGCGTAGTTGCCGGGCAGCAGGATCTGGGTGCCGGCCAGCCCGGCAGCGCAGAGCGTCGCGTCGTTAGCGCGCTTCGTCTTGTCCGGGTTCGGCTTGAGCTTGTTGCCCTTGCTGTCCGTCCCGCCGTGGGCGCCGATGCATTCCTGTTGCAGGTAGAACGCCGCCAGCTTGGCCTTCTCGTCCCAGGACTGGATCAGCCCCTTGGACTCCGACGGCAGGTCGACCCCGGTCGCGGCGTTGAGCCCGAACAGCCGCGCCATGTTGGTCACGTTCTCCAGCGCCGGCTTGTGCTGCTTGACCACCCGGGTGTAGTCCGGGTAGTAGTCGTTCAGCGCGAACTGGTAGTAGACCGTGTCGCAGGACTTGGAGATCGTCGTGCGCAGGTTGATGGGGCCGAGCGCCTCGCCCTCGGAGTTGCTCTTCGGCTTTCCGCCGACCGGGAGAGAGCTGGCGCAGTTGTAGAGCGAAGACCAGTTGGCCGCTCCGCTCTTCAGCTCCGCGGACGTGGTGATCAGCTTGAAGGTCGAGCCCGGCGCGTACTGGCCCTGGATCACCTGGTTGAGCAGCGGGTGGGCGGGATCCTTGTTCAGCGCGACGATGGCGGCGGTGTCAGCATCGGTCCGCGGGAACTCGAAGATCTTGGGGTTGTACGAGGGATAGCTGGCCGAGGCGACGATCTGGCCGGTCTGGGCGTCCATCACGATGCCGGCGGCACTGGTCGGGTGGTGCGGACCCGAGGCCGAGTTGTTCAGGACGGCCGGTTGCGTCGGTGCGATCACCGTGACCGCCTGCTTGAGGACGCCCTCGAGCAGGCCCTGCACGCCCGCGTCGACGCTCAGGATGACGTTGTCGCCAGGCTGGGTGGGCGTCTCGCTGATCTTGGCGATGGTGTTGCCCTGCCGGTCCAGCGCAACCTTCTTGACGCCGTCCGTGCCGCGCAGCGAGGACTCGTACTGACCCTCGATGCCGCTCGCGCCGATCAACGCGTCCGCGGCGTAGTTGCCGCTCTTGACCGCCGTCGCGTCCACCTTGCCCAGGTAGCCGACCAGGTTGGCGGCGACGCTGCTCATCGGGGTCTGATATTGCCGGATGCTCTGCACCTTGGCGGTCACGCCGGGGTACTGGTCCTGCCGCTCGAGGATCTGCAGCGCCTGGTCGGTGTTGGCGGTGTTGGTGACCGGGATCGGCTGGTAGGGCAGGCCCGCGTAGCAGCCGGGCGGAGCCGCGGTGTGGTTGACCTTGCTGTACTGGCACGGCGTGATGGAGTTGATCAGCGCCCGCGGGTCCTCGTGCAGCAGCCCCGCCAGCCGGGTCTCGACTGCGTAACCCTGATCCTTCTGAGCCTGCAGCTGTTGATAGTTGACCGAGACGATCAGCTCGGTCTTGTTCTCCGCGTACGGCCGGCCCCAGTCGTCGAGGATCGCGCCGCGGGTCGCCGTCGTGATGATGTCGTGCTCGCGGGTGATCGCCGCTGCCTTGGTGTACTGGTCGCCGGCGAGCACCTGCAGGTACCACAGCCGGCCGAACAGGGCCAGCAACAAGCTGAGGACGAGCACCCGAAGGGTGAACAACCGCACCCGGGACCGCTCGTTCACAGCTGGGCCTCACTGCTCGTGGGGGGGCTCATCGTCGTGGTTCCGGGTCGAGACGCCTGACCAGTACGGCGATCGCCGGGACGATGAAGGGGGCCAAGAGCACATCGTAAAGGACAACACTGGGGACGATGGTCGCGAGTGAGGACAGCGAGGCGTGCTCGGCGCCGAAGATAAGACTCAGGGCCGCGTTGCCCACCACGGCGACCGCCGACGCCACGGCGACCACGGCGAGCGGGGCCAGCGCCGAGCGCTCGATCTCCCCCGCCGCCATGCCACAGACATAGCCGATCAGGCAGTACAGGAAGGCCTCCCGGCCCGCTCCGTGCGTCGTCGGCGGGGCCAGGTCGGCGATCAGTCCGCCGCAGAAGCCGATCAGGCTGCCCACGAACGGTCCCCGTACCAGAGCGAACGCGGCGACCAGCACCACCATCGGGATCGGTTCGGCACCGGGCAGCCCCAGCAGCGGCAGTGCGCTGCGCTGGATCAGCAGCGCCGTGAACAGGGACAGCGCCGCGAGCAGGGCGACCTTCCAGCTCATCAGGGAGTCGGAGTCAGCGGTGGCGGGGTGGAGGTGGG
>JAWWOM010000358.1:0-12978 GCA_033851655.1 Frankiales bacterium | reverse complement strand
CCAGCATGGGTGTGGCCACCGGTCCGTTGTCGGTCACCACCACCGTGCACGTGCCGGCGGATCTCGAGCTCGGCCGTTCGGTGCTGGAGGTCGTCGCCAACGGCATCCCGTCGGAGCCGTTCCGGGTCAACGTGGTCGAGTCCGACCAGCAGGGCCAGGGCCTCACCGCCGACGGCGGGTCCACCAAGCAGCACCGCCTCGAGCGGCCTCCCCCTGCGAGGGAGTCGGTCGACGAGGTGCAGGCGTCGCAGTAGTCAGCGAACCTCCGCCGTCCGACCTCGCCCCGGGGTCGGGCGGCGGTTGCGCGCCGTCAGCCTCGAGGCCCTGCCGACGCCGTGGTGTCCTCGTACGCGGCCTCGGTCAGCGCCAGTGCCTGGTCGACGTCGAGTGCCACCCGCGCGAGCCGGAGATCCTCGGTGCCAATGACCAGCTCGTCGCCGAACTGCTGCACCAGGCGCTCCCACGCGGACCCGTACAGGACCAGCCGCGCGGCGCCGGGCTCGGTCTGCAGCGCCGACCAGACAACGGTAGCCTCGGCCAGGGTGCCGATGCCGCCGGGCAGGGCGATGACCACGTCGGCACCGAGGATGTGGGTGAGTCTCTCGGCGTAGTCGGCACTCCAGCGCAGCTCGGAGACGAAGCCACTGGGCTCCAGACCCACCCAGCTGGTCATCGGCAGCCCGATGACGGTGGCCCCGGACTCGGCGGCGCCCTGGGCCGTGGCCGCCATCAGGCCGCCGTAGCCACCGGTCATCACGGTCCAGCCGGCCTCCCCGAGAGCCGCCCCCAGCGCCAGCGCCTCCTGCCATCGCGGATCCTCCGGCCCCAGCCGTGCGGAGCCGAGCACCGCCACAGTCCTTGCCGGCGTGGAGATCTCACCGTCGAAACGTCCCTGGGCGCCCTCGGGGGTCATGGCGGCGAGCGCCAGCGACCCGGCATGCTCGATGGACCAGGCGGCGGTGTGGGTGGCCCTGGCTACGGCGCCGGTCAGCGACAGGCCCGCGGCGAGGGCTCCGGCCAGCGCGCCGCAGAACGTGTCCCCGGCACCGGTCACGTCGACGACGGAGGCGGTCGCCGCCGGCAGGTAGCGCAACCCGTCGGCGTCGGCGACGAGAGCGCCGTCCTGGCCGAGCTTGACCACGACCGCCGGGAACCCTAGTCCCAGCAGGGCTTCCGCCGAGTGCTCGACCTCGCCGCCGGCCTCGTCCCGGCTGGGGGCGAACACGTCGACAGCGCCGGCCAGCTCCGAGAGGTCGCCGTCCCACGACTCGTGCGGGTCGATCACGATCGTCGAGCCGGGCGCTGTCCGCCGGACATGGTCGACCAAGGTGACCGCTACGGTCAGCGGCATCGGGGCGACGAGGACCACGGGTGGTGGCTCAGCAGTCAGCCAGGCCGGCGGGATGTCCTCCGGCCGTACCCACCGGCTCTCCTCGTCCGGCGTCGACCGGTCGACGAAATGGCGGCTGCCGTCCTCCTCGTAGAGCAGCCATGCCCTGCTGGTCGGTGAAGTGGTCGGGGCCACCCCGGCCAGGTCGACACCGAGCCGACCGAGCGTGCCCAGGACCTGGGGCGGCAGGTCGGGGCCGCGCCTGGTGACGACCCCGACGGCCGGAGCCCACAGCCGGGCGGCCAGCGCCGCATAGACCGCGTTGCCGCCGGGCTGCGCCATCGTCGTGCGGCCGTCGGCACGGACCACGTCGTCGATGGTCAGGTTGCCGATGACCACGACGCGGCGGCCGTCGGTCACGGGCCGGGGACACCGAGCTGCTTGGTGAACGCCGGCCACGCGACCGGGTCATGACCGGGCACGAGCTGGTAGCCCTTCTGCGCCGCCATCGACTTGAGCCGGCGGATCGACTCGATGCCCTGGGCAGGCGTCGTGTTGACCATGCCGCCTGGGGAGAGCTCGTCGTCGATGTTGCGCTGGAGGTCCGCGGCGTCGAAGGCGAGCACGAACCCGGGGGCGCCATAGCTCTCGGCCGCCACCGGGTCGAGGTCGATGACGAAGCTCTGGTGTCCCGGCGTGTGGCCGGGGGTCATCACCGCGGTGACACCCGGTGCGATCTCGACGTCGTCCTCGGCGAGCTGCCAGTCGATCCGCGGGTCGTCGTAGTCGATGGGGAAGAAGCCGTGCTTGATCGGACTGTCCCCGTCGGGTGTCGGGCCGGAGAGCCCGTACTCGAGCTCGGCCCGCTGCAGGTGTACGGGACACCGCTCGGTGAACCAGCGCAGGCCGCCGGCATGGTCGTTGTGCAGGTGGCTCAGCGCGACCACGGTCACGTCGTCGGGGCTCAGGCCGACCGTGTCGAAGGCCACCTCGAGGGAGTCGCGGTCGGCGGGCAGCAGCTCGGCTGAGATGTCGCCATTGTGAAAACGCCTGCGCAGGAAGGGATCGCGGATCAGCGGGACGTTGAACCCGGTGTCGATGAGCAGCCAGCCGCCGTCGAGCTGGACCAGCACGCCCGGCACCGGCTCGCGGTAGCGAACGCTGCGGTCGCCCTGGTGGATGGAGATCGTCTCCGGCAGGTCCTCCCAGCCGAAGGTGACGGGCACCACCCGCCGGACGCCGCTCATGCGCCGGCCCGCAGCGACACGTGCCCGGACAGCACCCGCCAGCCGGCGTCGCTGCGTACCCAGGTCTGGCTCTGCCGGCCGACCGCTCCGGTGTCGTCGAACTCCGCTGTGACCACCGCGACGTCACTGGCCAGGGTGACCACGTCGTAGCGGCGTAGCGGGGCCCGTACGAGGGCCGGGGCGCTCCGGCGCCAGCCGGCGATCTCCGCAGAACCGTAGAGCTCCTGGCCGAGCCCGAACCGCGTCGCCTCCGGTCCGTCGAAGAACCAGCGGTTCAGCGCCGGGACGTCGCCGGCCAGGAGTGCCTGGTCATAGGCGAGGAAGCACTCGGTGACCTCGTCGAGGACCTCCGGCAGGTTGACCGCCGGCACCGCGCGGTCAGCCATTGCTGATCTTGGCGAGGTTGAGGCTCCACGGCATCGCCGGGACGTGGACCAGGCCGCTGAGGCTGCTTCGCGTGACGATGGTGTCCTGGACGTCGGCGATGTCGATGAAACAGCCGTTCTTGACCAGCAGGTTGCCCGCGGCGCTGTAGTGCGCGTCGACGTCGGCCTTGGTGGTCGATGCGAGTCCGGCATCAAGCTCCTTGTCGGCAGCAGGGGTCTTGCACACCATGTAGTTTGCGCCGCCGGCCGAGCTCATGTAGACCCGGGCCCAGGTGTCGGGGTGTGCGGCGTCCGGGGGGGTGGTCTGGATCAGGATGGTCGGCGCCTTGTCCAGGTGGGTCGAGATGGCGAAGACCTCGGCGATCGGGATGGCCCGTGCGGTCGCCTGCAGGCCGACCTGCTGCAGGGTCACCTGCAGGAAGTTGGCCATCTCCTGGTTGCGCGGATCGCTGGAGTCGTAGCCGATGTCGACCGTCTTGGTCGGCAGGCTGCCGACCATCGCCTTGAGGACGGACGGGTCGTACTTGACCACCGACGTCGTCGAGGTCAGCGGCAGCTCGTTCATCGGGTAGAGCTGGGTCGATGCGGTCGCCGCCCCGCCGAACACGTCCTTGGCCAGTGCCGGCTTGTCCAGCGCCTGCTCCAGGGCGTCCCGGGCGGCCGGCGACGTGAAGGCGCCCTTGCTCGGGTTGATGAACAGCAGGTTCTTCAGGGTCGCCGGATAGGTGTGCACCGTGAGGCCGGACTTGCCGGCCAGGTCGGTCACGGCCTTGGTCGGCAAGCCGTGGGTGATCATGTCCAGCTCGCCCTTCTCCAGCTCGATCTCCTGCGTCGAGACGCTCGCGACAATGGAGATGTCGACCTCGGGGAAGATCGCCTTGGTGCCCCAGTATTTGTCGAAGCGGGTCAGCACGTATTTCTGACTGGTCACGAAGGACGTGATCTCGTACGGGCCACTGCCGGCGTCGTGGGTGCCCAGCCACTTCTGGGCATTGTCGCCACCGACCGTGTGCGCCTTGATGGCGGTGGGGCTGAGCATCTTGGGACCCCAGGGCGATGCGAGGTAGTCGAGGAAGGCACTCACCGGCGTCTTGAGATGCACGACGAGCGAGGTCGCGCTGGGCGTGTCGACGGACTTGACCTGGGCCAGCATGTAGGCCGGCCCCTGGTTGACGGCGGTCCGGCGGGCAAAGCTCGCGGCCACCGCGGCAGCGTCGAGAGGGGTCCCGTCATGGAACGTAATCCCTTGGTGCAGCGTGAAAGTATAGGTCAACCCGTCCGCGGAGACCGTGGGCAGGTCGGCCACGTCACCAATCACCTTGGTCGAGTTCTCGGCGTACTGCAGCAGGCCGTCGTAGACGCCGTTCGTGACCATCAGGCCCTCGGCGCCGTAGAACACGTCGGGGTCGGGCACGCCCATGTCGTCGACGAAGGGGATGCGCAGGACGGTGGCCTTGGAGCTCGGCCCACTGGTGTTCGCGACGGGAGTGGCGCTCTTGCTGGAGCTCGAGCTGCAACCGGTCACGACGAGGGCCGCGGTCGCCAGCAGCGACGGCAGGAGGCGGGAACGCAGGCGGTTTGACATGCCCCCATGGTTGTCCTCGACTATTTCCGGCACATTTCGCGGCCGTCAACATGTGACGGTGCGCAGGTTTCCGGCGGCCACCTGCCCGGGCGCAGATATGCTCACCTCATGACCCCGCCCGAGACGACAGCAGGCCCCCCGGCCGGTGCCGTCGGGGGAATGCCAGCGGCCGATGCCATCTGCGCCGCCGTCCGGCAGCGGATCATCCTGGGGCAGTACGCGGGCGGTGAGCGGCTGACCGAGGAGCAGATCGCGGCCGACTTCACGGCCTCGCGGATGTCCGTACGCGAAGCCTTGCGGGTGCTCAACGCCGAGGGGTTCATCGTGATGCGGCCGTACTTCGGCACGTTCGTCGCCACGCTGACGCAGAAGCAGGCGTCGGACCTGCTCGAGGTCCAGGGCGGCCTGGAGGCGATGGCGGCCGGCCTGGCGGCCAGGCGGCGCAGTGCCGCGGACCTGGCGGAGCTGCGCGACATCGTCGGTCAGGGCCGCCGTGCCGCGGTCGAGAACCAAGCCACCTCCGCTGCGCTGCATGGGCGTTTTCACTCCGTGCTGGCCAGCGCAGCCGGCAACGAGAGCCTCGCGACGGTGATGGTGCAGATCCGCTACAAGGTCGACTGGGTCTATGCCACGACGGTCCGCCGGCCGCAGCGGGACTCCTGGGAGGAGCACAGCCGGATCGTCGACGCGATCGAGACCGGCGACCCCGACCTCGCCGCCAAGGTCGCCCACGCGCACGTGCAGCACGGCTCCGCCGCGCGATCGGGCTGAGCGACCCGGCGGAGCGGTGTTGCCTGGCCCGGGGCTGCGGGAAAGGATGGGCCGCATGCACCCCGTCCAGTGGCTGGCAAACCGCGACAGGGACTTCGGGGCGCTGAGGCGTGCCGCCCGTACGGCGATCATCATGCCGGCGCTGTTCGCCCTGGGGGCCAAGGTCTGGGGGCTGCCCAACCTGGCGACGTACGCGGCCTTCGGCTCGTTCGCGATGCTGCTGCTGGTCGACTTCACCGGCCCGGTCCGCCAGCGGCTGCAGGCCCAGGCCGCTCTCACCGTCGCCGGCTGCGTCCTGGTCGCGCTCGGGACCCTGGCCGCACGCAACGTCGTCGTGTCGGCCTTGGCGATGGCCGTCGTCGGGTTCGGCATCATCTTCGCCGGGGTGGTCAGCTCGGTGCTCGCCGGAGCCACCACCTCGATGTTGCTGGCCTTCATCCTGCCGGTCTCGCTGCCGGCGCCCGTTTCCGCGATCCCCCAGCGGGTCGGGGGCTGGGCCCTCGCCGGAGCCGTGGCCTTCATCGCCATCGGAGTGCTCTGGCCGGCTCCCGTACGCGACCCGCTGCGCGCGTCGGCGAGCAGCGCCTGCAAGGCGCTGGCGACCCGGATGCGGGCCGAGGTCGCCTACCGGCTCAGCGACTGCGACCCGGCCTTCCGGGCCGATCTCGACTACGCCGTCAAAGCCTCCGACGATGCGGTCTCCGCGCTGCACAAGGGATTTCTGGCCACGCCGTATCGCCCGACCGGACTGAGCACGGGGACCCGTACCGTGGTGCGGCTGGTCGACGAGCTGGGTTGGCTCAACGCAATCGTCGTCCAGTCCGGCCTGCAGGGGGGACCGACCACGGCCCACCGCGCGGCCTGCGCGGTCAAGCTCGCAGCGGCGGCGACCCTGGACAGCGGCGCCGCGCTGCTGGACACCACGGGCGGCGACCCGACCGAGCTGCACGCCGCGATGACGTCGCTGTCCGGTGCCCTGGCCAGGATGGAGGAGAGCCAGACCGGCGCGCTGCCCGTACGGCAGCGGTCGCCGGAGACAGACGGGGACGAGGTCGGCGAGTTCGTCAGCTCGCTCGACCCGAGCTTCCGTGCCCAGGAGCTGAGCTTCGCCGCTTCGCTGATCGCCCGCAACATCGACCTGACCGCCGCCGCTGAACGACGCGGCTGGATCGAGCGCTTCCTCGGCCGGCAGCCGGAGGGCCTGTCGGGCACCTTGACCGCTGCGACCGAGCGGGCAGCAGCGCACGTCGAACGGCACTCCGTCTGGTTGCACAACAGCATCCGCGGGGCCGTCGGCCTCGGCCTGGCCGTGCTGGTCGCGAACGAGACCGGGGTGCAGCACTCGTTCTGGGTCATCCTCGGCGCGCTGTCGGTGCTGCGGTCCAACGCACTCAACACCGGGCAGAACATCATCCGCGGACTGGCAGGGACCGTCGTCGGTTTCGTGGTCGGCGCGCTCCTGCTGCAGATCATCGGGACCGACCCGACCGTGCTCTGGGTGCTGCTGCCGCCGGCGATCCTGCTCGCGGGTATCGCCCCCGCCGCGATCTCCTTTGCCGCGGGGCAAGCAGCTTTCACCCTCGTACTGCTGATCCTTTTCAACATCATCCAGCCCGCCGGCTGGCGGATCGGGCTGCTGCGGGTCGAGGACATCGCGCTCGGCTGCGGGGTCAGTCTGGTTGTCGGACTGCTGTTCTGGCCCAGGGGTGCCGCTGCCGCGATGCGTCAGGCGCTGGCAGAGGCCTACGTCGACAGCGCCTCCTACCTCACCCGCGCGGTCGAGTTCGGGATGGCTCGCTGCGACCTGAGCACGACCCCGCCGCCCCCGCCGACCGAGCAGGCCGTACGGGCGGCCGCGGCTGCCCGCCGGCTCGACGACACGTTCCGGAACTACCTGGCAGAGCGGGGTGCCAAGCCGTTGCCGCTGGCGCAGATGACCGCACTGGTGACGGGGGTGGCCGGGGTACGGCTGGGCGCCGACGCCGTGCTCGACCTGTGGCAGGGCGACGACGGGGAGGCGGCCGGAGACCGGGCGGCCGCCCGGCAGGAGCTGCTGAAGTCCGCCGACCTGGTGCAGGGCTGGTACGACGACCTCGCCGGCAGCCTGGTCGGCCGCCGCGAGCTGCGCGAGCCGCTCGGCCACGACAAGGTCGCGGACGGTCGGTTGGTCGAGGCGGTCCGCCACGACCTGCAGACGGAGGACGGCAAGGCGACGGCGACCGCCGTACGGATGATCTGGACCGGTGACCACCTCGACGCCATACGCCGGCTGCAGCAGACCGTCATCGGCCCGGCCCGGGAGGCCAACGAGATCCGTGCGGCCGGCCTGCTCGGCTCCCTGGTCGAGCTGGTTCCAGCGGCCCTGCGGCACTGAGCCACCAGGGTTGTCCCGGGCCTGGTGCAGTGCCAGCATGACCAACCATGGCCGCTGACTGGAACACCATCCACGCCGAACGGCAGGCCCTCGCCGCGGACCTCGAGGGACTCTCCGAGCAGCAGTGGGCCACTCCGTCGTTGTGCACGGACTGGACGGTGCAGCGCGCGCTGGGTCACATGGTGTCCACCGCCAAGATGTCGCCGCCGAGGTTCGTCGCGAAGTTCGCTGCCGCCGGCTTCCGGTTCCACGTGATGAACGGCGCCGGTGCGCTGGCCGAGTCCTCCGGGTCGCCGGCCAGGACGCTCCAGGAGTTCCGGGCGGTGGCCGGCAACAGCGCCGCTCCGCCGGGACCGGGGGACACCGTGCTCGGCGAGGTGCTCGTGCATGCCGAGGACATCCGCCGGCCCTTGGGGCTGACCCACGTCTACCCCACCGAGGCGGTGCACCGGGCCACCTCGTTCTACGCCGGCTCCAACGCCATCATCGGCGGCAAGCGCCGCGTGGCCGGGTTGACGCTGAAGGCCACCGACGCCGACTGGTCCGTCGGGTCCGGTCCGGTCGTCGAAGGACCAGCCGTGTCGCTGCTGCTGGCGACCGCAGGCCGTACCGCGGCGCTCGGCGACCTCGACGGGCCCGGGCTGGCCGAGCTGCGGGCGCGAGGCTGAGGGCAGGAGGAGGAGCGGTGGCCAAGGCGTCCGACGAGCTGACCGCACGGTACGAGGAGCTGGTCGACGTCGTCCCCGAGGCGGACCGCAAGCTGGTGTTCGGCAGCCCGACCTGCCTGGTCGGCGGCAACATGTTCTTCGGTGTCCACCCGACCGGGCTGTTCGTCAAGCTGCCTGCCGAGGCGGCCGAGGAGCTGCTGGCCGAGGGCGGGTCGGCGTTCATGCCGATGCCGGGGCGGCCGATGGGCGGCTTCTGGACCCTGCCGGAGGGCGATGTGACGGACTGGGTGCGCCGGTCCTACGAGTACGCCCTGACGTTGCCGGCCAAGAAGCCCAGGCGCTGAGGGCTAGCGTTCGCCCGGCCAGGTCCAGCCGGCCACCTCCGGCAGGTCCTCGCCGTGCTCGCGGGTGTAGGCGCGGGCGCTGATCTGCAGGTCGGTCATCCGCTGGCGCAGGCCGGCCGCCCTCGGCGCCAGGTCGGGCACCCGGTCGATGACGTCGCAGACCAGCTGGAAGCGGTCGAGGCGGTTGAGCATGACCATGTCGAACGGGGTGGTCGTCGTGCCGTTCTCCATGAAGCCGCGGACGTGCAGGTTGGCGTGGTTGGCGCGCCGATAGGTCAGCCGGTGCACCAGCCAGGGATAGCCGTGGAACGCGAAGATGACCGGGGCGCTCACCGTGAACAGCGCGTCGAACTGGCGGTCGGGCAGCCCGTGCGGATGCTCGGTCTCCGGCAGCAGCCGCATCAGGTCGACGACGTTGACGACGCGAACCTTGAGCTCGGGCAGCTCCTCCCTCAGGATTGCCGCAGCAGCAAGGGTCTCCAGCGTCGGCACGTCCCCGGCGCAGGCCAGCACCACGTCGGGCAGCTCGGTCGGACCCTCGGTGCCCGCCCATGGCCAGATCCCGATGCCGCGGGTGCAGTGCAACGCTGCCTCGGCCGGGTCCAACCAGTCCAGCTGGGGCTGCTTGCCGGCCACCACGACGTTGACGTAGTGCCGGCTACGCAGGCAGTGGTCGTAGGTGGACAGCAGCGTGTTGCCGTCCGGCGGGAGGTAGACCCGTACGATCTCGGGCTTCTTGTTGAGGACGACGTCGAGGAAACCCGGGTCCTGATGGGTGAAGCCGTTGTGGTCCTGCCGCCAGACGTGGGAGGAGAGCAGGTAGTTGAGCGACGCGATTGGCTGCCGCCACGGGATGTGCGAGGTCGCCTCGAGCCACTTGGCGTGCTGGTTGAACATCGCGTCGATGATGTGGATGAAGGCCTCGTAGCAGGTGAAGACGCCGTGCCGCCCGGTCAGCAGGTAGCCCTCGAGCAGCCCCTGGCACAGGTGCTCGGACAGCACCTCGACGACCCGTCCTTCGTTGCTCAGCTTGTCGTCGTCGGGCCCGATCTCCGCGGTCCAGTCCCGGCCGGTGACGGCGAAGACGTCCTGGAGCCGGTTGCTGGCAACCTCGTCCGGGCCGAAGAGCAGGAACGACGACGGGTTCGCCGAGATCACGTCGCGAAGCCAGGTGCCGAGCAGCTGCGTCGCCGAATGCAGCTGCGTACCAGGCACTTTGACCTCGACGGCGTAGTCGCGCCAGGGCGGCAGGTCGAGGTCGCGCAGGACGCTGCCACCGTTGGACACCGGGTTGGCGCTCATCCGGGCGTCGCCCGCCGGCGGCTGCTCGAGCAGCTCTGGTACGGGCCGGCCGTCAGCGTCGAAGAGCTCCTCCGGCCGGTAGGCCTTCATCCAGCTCTCCAGCGCCAGCAGGTGTTCCGGCGTGTCCCGTACGTTCGGCAGGGGGACCTGGTGCGCCCGGAAGGTGCCCTGCACCTGCTGCCCGTCCACCACGACCGGGCCGGTCCAGCCCTTGGGGGTGCGCAGGACGATCATCGGCCAGGCCGGCCTGTCGGTACGGGGGTCATCGGTGCGGCGTGCCGAGGCCTGGATCGCGGCGACCCGGTCGAGGCAGCTGTCCATCGCTGCGGCGAGGGCCTGGTGCACGGCGCTCGGGTCAGCCTCCGTGCCCTGCTCACCGACGAAGTGCGGCTCGTAGCCGTAGCCCACCAGCAGGCTGCGCAGCTCGTCCTCGGGGATCCGGGCGAGCAGCGTCGGGTTGGCGATCTTGTACTGGTTGAGGTGCAGGATCGGCAGCACGGCGCCGTCGCGCGCAGCGTTGACGAACTTGTTGCAGTGCCAGCTGGCCGCCAGCGGACCGGTCTCGGCCTCGCCGTCGCCGATGACGCAGAAGACGGTCAGGGACGGGTTGTCCAGCGCGGCGCCGTACGCGTGCAGCAGCGAGTAGCCGAGCTCGCCGCCTTCGTGGAACGAGCCGGGTGTCTCGGGAGCGACGTGGCTGGGAACCCCGCCGGGGAAGGAGAACTGGCGGAAGAACGTCGTGAGTCCGCGCTCGTCCTGGCTGATCGCCGAGTAGGTCTCCGAGTAGGTGCCCTCGAGCCAGGCGCACGCATTGGGCCCCGGCCCGCCGTGCCCCGGCCCCATGACATAGACAGCGTTGAGGCCGCGCGCCTTGATCGTCCGGTTGGCGTGGGCGTAGACCAGGTTGAGCCCGGGCGTGGTGCCCCAGTGCCCCAGCAGTCGTGGCTTGATGTGCCCGGCCGTCAGCGGCTCGCGCAGCAGCGGGTTGGCGATCAGGTAGATCTGCCCGACGGCAAGGTAGTTGGCCGCCCGCCACCAGGCGTCCAGCCGCCGCAGCTCGTCCGCGTCGAGCACCCCTGGCACGTCGCGCAGCTCGTACGGCGGCGAGACGGTCGTCACCCCGCCGCCACCGGCATCAGGCGCGTCGCCGGCGGTGTCCCCGCCGATCGGTCCAGAGCTGCCCTGCGCCATCGTGGTCTCCCTATCCGGCCGGCTTCGCGGCATAGCGGGCGAGCAGCAAGGTGAGTGCGTCCTCAGCGACCGCGGCCTGCCAGTCGGGTACGCGCCGGGCGGCCCAGGCCCGCCAGCCGACTCCGGCACAGCTGCCGGCCGCGGCTCCCGCAGCGCCGAGTGCGACCGGGATCCACACCGGCTCGTGCTCGCGGCGGGCGAGCGCGGCTGCGGCTCCGGCTCCGACGGCGATCCGGCCGCCGATGACCTGCGGCTCGAGCCGGCTCGGGGTCTGCGGGAGCTTGTCGACCACGACCTCGCCCGCCCCAGCGAGCAGGCCGGCGGCGGACCGGACCTTGCGCAGTCCGGTCACCGGCTTGCGGGCGGTCAGGGCAAGCGCGGCCGGCCCGAAGCTGGTGCGGCCGCCGCAGGCCCAGCCGAGGACGAAGGCACGCCGGGCCAGTCCGGTACGGGGCCCGCCGGTCCGTTCCTTGCGTTCGAAGGCGGTGAGCACGGAGTGGGTCGCGAGCCCGTACGCGAGATGGGGCAGCGCATCGCTCAGCCAGTCGGTGGTCGACCACTCGCGCGGGTCGCTGATGCCGAGGGCCGCGACCGGGACGTCGCTGGCCGCCATGGCGGCAGCCCCTGTCAGCGCGACGCCGAGCGGCGCCGGGAGCCGTACCCCTGCCCTGCGGACGACGGCGGCGCCGACCCCGACAAGCAGGCCGACCTTGATCCCGGCCAGGGCGCCGAGTGCCGACAGCCTGGTCCCGTCCGGCACCGGCTGGTCGAGGCGTTCGAGCACCGCCGCCACGACCCTGGCCGGCGTCTCGCTGGCCGGCCGGCCCCGTGCTGCCATGTCGGCGTACGTGGCCCAGTTCAGGGCGGTGACCCCGGCCGCCCCAGCGACCAGCCCTCGTCCCACGGTCTTCAGCATCCGCCGTCCGTCCCGCTCGAGAGTGGCTCCTGCCCGCCGCGCTCCTGCCCGGTGACCCGTACGCTAACCGCCCGGCTCGCACGCGTCCTGCGCCCTTGCAGAGCCCGACCACGCGGGGTGAGCGTTCTGAGCCGATCGGGTGAACTTGCTGACGGAGAGTAACAATGGCTTCTCACAGGTGCCCGATTCGTCCCTGTACGGGCATTTCGGTCGCAGAGAGTGACCAACCCGGTGTTTCGCAATCCTCGGCGGACTGTTAGCGTCCCAGCAGCCGGCGAGCGTCGAAGGGGTCGATGAGCCGCCGTCCGAAGGAGCTCATCATGCTGCGTGGCCGTCTTCGTCGCCGTTGGATCGCGGGCGTCACGCCCCTCGCGTTGTTACTGGGTGGGGCGGTCGCGCTGCCGACACCGGCCGCCGCCGACGTCGTGACGGTGCAGAGCGACAACCTGCGGACGGCGTGGGACCAGAACGAGCCGGGCCTGAGCCCGTCCTCGGTCTCCGCATCCGACTTCGGCCAGCTGTTCTCGACCCAGCTCAACGGCCAGGTCTACGCCAACCAGCTGGTGGTCAACAACACCGTCATCGCCGCGACGGAGACCAACTACGTCTATGGCCTCAACGCCGAGACCGGTGCCATCAACTGGTCGCGCAACGTCGGCCCCTCGTGGCCCTCGTCGGTGCTCGGCTGCGGTGACCTCACCCCCAACATCGGCATCACCAGCACCCCGGTCTACGATCCCGCGACCGGCTCGGTCTTCTTCGTCGCCAAGGTCAACGACGGTCCCGACCTGCAGCACCCCAACATCTACATGCACTCCATCGACCCGGTGACGGGCGTGGAGCGCTCTGGCTGGCCGGTCAAGA
>JAWWOM010000355.1:0-3550 GCA_033851655.1 Frankiales bacterium | reverse complement strand
GACGCGTTCTCGGCCGAGTCGGTCCAGAAGGGCCGGTCCCTGCTGGCGGACAAGCTGGGGGAGCTGGTTGCGGGCACCGGGCTGTCCATCATCGACGACGGCCGGCTGCCCGAGGGGCCCGGATCAGCGCCGTTCGATGACGAGGGCGTGCCGACCGGGCGCACCGTGCTGGTCGACCGCGGCGAGCTACGTGGGTGGCTGCACAACACCGAGACTGCCGCCAGGGCAGGTGATGCGTCCCGTTCGACCGGCAACGCATCGCGCTCCGGTCACAGCTCGACCCCCGGCGTTGCCTCCACCAACCTCTACCTGGCCGGCGAGGAGACGCCGGTGGAGGAGATCCTGCGCAGGGCCGGTACCGGGCTCTACGTCCAGGACGTCTCGGGCGTCCACTCCGGCGTCAACCCGGTGTCGGGCGAGTTCAGTGTCGGGGCGACGGGACTCTGGATCCGCGACGGCCAACTGGCAGAGCCGGTACGGGAGCTGACCGTCTCCTCCACCATCCTCGGCATGCTCAAGGCCGTCGTGGCGCTCGGCGACGACCGCCGGTTCCTGCCCTTCGGCGGCTCGCTGGCCGGCGCGACGCTGCTGATCGAGGGCATGACGGTGGCCGGCGGTTAGTGCGACAGGACGCGGCGCGGTCCAGGAAGTGCCCTCCGGTGACGTGCTCGACGCGAAGCGCCGAGGCCCTCCTGCGCGCGCCAAGCTCTACGTTCCGACGCCGGCGGGACGTCAGTTGCTCGAGGCGTGTGCGGAGATCGTCACGAACTACGAGACGTGGCTCAACGACGTCCTCGGTGCTGGCGGCGTGGATCGACTCCGGAAAGCTCTGCTCGCCATCGTCGAACAATCGAGGTAGAGCGCTCAGGCCCACAAGCTAGGCGGTCGTGCGGCGCAGCGACGCGGCGGCCAGGATCAGCGCAGCGACGACAAAGCCTGCCAGTACGCAGAAGTCGCGGACCAGGTCGCCCGTGACAGAAGAGCCGGCAGCGACCCGTTGCAGCGCATCGACGGCGTAGGTGACCGGCAGCACATCAGCTGCCCAGCGCAACAGCTGCGCCATCTCCGGGCGCGGCTGGAACAAGCCACACAGCAGCAGCTGTGGCAGAACCACGACCGGCATCAGCTGGATGGCCTGGAACTCCGTCGCAGCAAAAGCGCTGGCCAGCAAGCCGAGTGCGACGCCGAGCAGCGCGTCAGTCATGGTCACCAGGAGCATCCAGGCGAGCGAACCGTGCACCGTCATGCCCAGGAGCAGGCAGACCGAGGTCGTGACCACGACCTGCACCAGCGCCACGAGCGCAAACGCGGTGGCATAGCCGGCGAGCAGCGACAGCTTGACGAGCGGCGTGGTCATCAGCCGCTCCAACGTGCCTGAGGTGCGCTCGCGCAAGGTGGCGATCGAGGTCACCAGGAAGAGCAACAGGAACGGGAAGATGCCGAGAAGCGCCGGTGCCACGGCAGAGAAGGCGCTCTCGGAGTCGAAGACGTAGCGAAGCAGCGTCATCAGCAGGCTGGGCACGACGATGAGCAGGGCCACCGTACGGGGATCTCGGCGCAGCTGGCGGAGCACCCGCTCCGCTGTCCCGCTCATGCAGCCTCCTGCCCGTCCGCGGCGATCAGGGCCAGGAAGGCTGCGTTCATCTCGCGCGTCCCCGTCCGTTGCTCGAGCTCCCGCGGTGAGCCCTGGGCGAGCAACAAGCCCTCACGCAGGACCAGCAGCGCGTCGCAGCGCTCAGCCTCGTCCATGACATGGCTGGACACCAGCAGGGTCATGCCCTCGCCGGCCAACCGGCGGAACAACGACCACAGCTGCTCGCGCAGCAAGGGATCGAGGCCGACGGTCGGTTCGTCGAGCAGCAGCAGCCGAGGGCTGCCGAGGAGCGCAACGGCCACGCTGACCCGGGTCCGTTGGCCGCCGGAGAGCCGTCCGACCACGCGGTCGTGCAGAGAGGTCAGCTCCACCTGCTCCAGCACCCGGTCGACGTCACCGCGACCGGCGCCGATCACGCTGCTGAAGTAGCGCAGGTTCTCGACGACGGTCAGGTCCTGGTAGACGGCGCCCGACTGGGCCGCGTACCCGAGCTCGTGCCTGAGCCGGGGGTGCCCCGCCGGCCGGCCCAGGACGTCCAGGCTGCCGGAGAACCGCTGGACTCCGGCCACCGCCCGCATCAGCGTGGTCTTGCCGCAGCCGGAGGGGCCGACCAGGCCGACGACCTGCGCCGGAGCCAGGGCGAAGGTCAGGTCGTGCAGCACGTCAGCTCGGCCGCGCCTGACCCGCAGGGCGTCGGCGACGATGGCATAATCGGTCATGTGTTCAATTCTCGTACGGGACCGGGCGGGTCGTCAATGCCGGCCGGAACCTGCCGGGCACAATGTGGCCAGGAGGCAACCACTGATGGCGGGACGTCGTCCGGGCAGCGACAGCAGCCGCGAGGCCGTGCTCGAGGCAGCGCGTGGTCTCTTCGCCGACCGCGGCTATCAGGCGACGACCGTGCGGGGCGTTGCCGCGGCTGCCGGGGTGAGTCCGAGCATGATCCACCACTTCTTCGCCACCAAGGATGAGCTGTTCCTCGCCTCGATCCGGATGCCCATCGACCCGGAGTCTGTCCTCCGGACGGTGCTCGACGGACCACGCGCCGAGCTGCCCCAACGGCTGGTACGGGTGTTCGTCAGCACCTGGCAGGATCCCGAGGTGGGGCCGGCCCTGCGCTCGGTCGTCCGTACGGCGGTGGCCGGCGAGGCGCAGGCGGCCGGCCTGCGGATGTTCGCCGAGGAGCTGATGGTGCCACGGGTCGCCAGGGCTCTCGGCCTACCGGCGCTCAACGTCACGGCCGCGCTGTCGATGATGCTCGGCTACGCCCTGACCGCCCGGCTGCTGGGCGTCGAGCCGCTGGCATCGGCCGGCGTCGAGGACCTGGTCACGCTGCTGTCGCCGGCAGTCGGCCGGCTGCTCGAGTCGCCCGCTGTCGACGGCGTCGATTAGGCGATGCCGGCAGCACGGATCGGCCGTCAGCCGAACGGTGAGCTCAGGCCGTACTGCTCCATCAGCTCGGGCACCCAGGTCGCGTCGAAGAACACGCCGTAGGAAGCGGCCAAGGACTCGAGGGAGGCTGGGTCCGGCGGTCCGGCCTCGAACCGTTCGGCCAGCTCGAGGAAGAAGCGCTCGAAGCCGGCGGGCGTGATCACTTCGATCATCCGCGCCTCTTCGGATCCTGCGTTCCACATCGTGTGCAGCTCCCCCCGCGGCTTGCTGATGTAGCCGCCGGCTCCCAGGACGACCTCGTCGGGTCCGGACCGGAAGCCGATCCGGCCGGCGGTCACGATGGAGAACTCGTCCTCGCGCGAGTGGACGTGCGGCGGGACGAGCGCACCCACCGGGAAAGGATGCTCCACGATGGCCAGCTGACCGCCCGTCTCGTCGCCCAGCTCGGTGGCGGCGGCCAGTGTTGTCGGGAAAACGGCGGTCATCGCTGCTCCGGTCCGTACATTTGAGTGAACGGGGTTGTAGAATGAAAGGACTCTCCTCGCCAGGGACGGAGCCGTCAAG
>JAWWOM010000333.1:0-4981 GCA_033851655.1 Frankiales bacterium | reverse complement strand
GCCGTCCTGGCCGGCGCCGGCATCACCAACACCGGGCCGACCACGATCTCCGGGGACCTGGGCACCTTCCCGACGACCTCGGAGACCGGGACCGCCTCGATCACCCTCAACGGCGTCAACCACGCCGGTGACGGGCTGACCCAGGGTGCCAAGACGGACCTGGTCACCGCGTACAACGTCGCCGCCGGTGAGACGCCGAGCACGCCGATCGCCGCCGACCTCGGCGGGCTGACCCTGAAGGCCGGCATCTACGCGTCCTCGTCGTCGATCGGCCTGACCGGCGCCCTCACCCTGGACGCCGCGGGTGACCCCAACGCCGTGTTCGTCTTCCAGGCCGGATCCACCCTCACGACGGCTTCCGGCAGCCAGGTCAACCTGGTGAACGGTGCCGACGCCTGCAACGTCTACTGGCAGGTCGGCAGCTCGGCGACGCTGGGCACCGGTTCCAGCTTCCGGGGCAACATCCTGGCGCTCACGTCGATCACGCTGACGACGGGCGCCACCAGCGTCGGCCGGGTGCTGGCCCGCAACGGAGCCGTCACCCTGGACACGAACACGATCACCAAGCCGGCGTGCGCAACGACGCCGACGGCGACGCCCACCGCCACCCCGACCACGACAGCGACGTCGTCACCGACCCCGACGCCGACCAAGAGCAAGACCCCGACGAAGACCAAGACCCCGACTCCTGCGGCCACGAAGACCCAGGCCACACCTGCCCCCACCACCAGCCACCAGGTCGTCGACGTGCCGCGGGGTTCCGTACAGACCGGTGACGGCAGCATGGCGGGTCAGAGCGACCGTGCGCCGCAGCTCGCGGTCGCTGCGGTGGTGGTGCTCGCTGCGCTGTCGACCGGCTTCCTCGCCCTCTACCGGCGCCGCTCGGGCTGAGCGGTGCGCCCTCCGCTCCGCGCCCCGCGAACCGCCCGTACCGCGGTGGTTCTGGCCTTCGTGACCGTGGCGGCCATGGGCTGTTCCTCGACCGGGGCGACGCAGGGGGCGCCGGTGCCGTCGTCATCCACGGCGTCGACACCGGCGCCTACGACCGCAGGCTCCCCGGAGCCGGCAGCCCGCGCGGCATCGTCCGCGGCTTCGGCATCCCCTGCCGTCACCAGCGCAGGGGTCTCGGTGGTCCCGGCCGCAGGGCACCTGGCCAGGTCGAGCCCGGTCCGGATCCGGATCCCCGCGATCGGCGTCGACTCGGCGCTGATGGGCCTGGGTCTCGCGAGCGACGGCACGCTGCAGGTGCCCCCGCGCGGGTTCCCGGCGGGGTGGTACACCGGGTCGCCGACGCCGGGTCAGCTCGGGCCGGCAGTCATCGTCGGACACGTCGACTGGGCGGGCAGCGCAGGCGTCTTCTACCGACTGCACTCCCTGCGGCCGGCCGACCGGATCAGCGTCGTGCGGGCGGACGGCAGCACGGCGGTGTTCCAGGTCAGCCGGGTCGCGCGGTACAGCAAGCAGGCGTTCCCGACGGCTCTCGTCTATGGAGACATCAACTACGCCGGGCTCCGGCTGATCACCTGTGGCGGCTCCTTCGACCGTGCCGCGCACCACTACGTCGACGACGTGGTCGTGTTCGCCCAGCTGGTGGCCTGACGCCCCGACGATCAGCCGGCCGGGTCGACAACGCTGCGCAGCAGGCAGAACTCGTTGCCCTCGGGGTCGGCGAGCACGTGCCACCGCTGCTCGCCCTGCCCGACGTCGACGGGGGTCGCGCCGAGACCGAGCAGTCGCTCCAGCTCGGCGCCCTGGTCGCTGTCGAAGGTGTTGACGTCGAGGTGCAGCCGGTTCTTCCCCGTCTTTGCCTCGGGGACCCGGATGAACAGCAGGGAAGGCACGATCGAGGTCCTGGCGTCCGTGCCCTCCGGCCGCACCTCGACCACGTCGGCCTCGGCCTCGGTCACCACCCAGCCGAGGACGGCGCACCAGAACTGCGCGAGGGCCTGCGGATCCGCGCAGTCGACGACGATCTCGGTCAGCCGTACGGTCATCGGGTCCTCCGACAGGTCAGCGCATCGAGTCCAGGATCACTTGCAGATCCTGCACCGTCGTCAGCGGGTTGACGATGGCGAACCGGGTGCAGACCTGGCCCCGGTGCCTGGTCGGCGTCACGAAGGCCACCTGGTCGGCGAGCAGGCGTGCTGACCAGGCGGCGTAGTCGCCCTCCGACCAGCCGACGCGCTCGAGGACGAGGACGCTGAGCTCCGGCTGGAGCAGCAGCCGTACGTGCTCGGTCCCGGCGATCAGCGCGGCACCGGCACGGGTCACGTCGAGGGTCGCCTCGACGGCGTCCCGGTAGGCGTCGGTGCCGTGCATCGCCAGCGAGAACCAGAACGGCAGTCCGCGCGCCCGCCGGGTCAGCTGTACGGCGAAGTCCGACGGGTTCCAGTCACCCTCGAGGTTCACCGGGTCGAGGTAGTCGGCGTGCTGGGTGTGCGCAGCCCGGCCGAGCCCCGGGTCACGGTAGAGCAGCGCGCAGCAGTCGAAGGGCGCGAACAGCCACTTGTGCGGGTCGACGATGAACGAGTCGACGCGCTCGATGCCGTCGAACAGGTGCCGCACGCTGGGTGCGGCCAGGCCGGCGCCGCCGTAGGCCCCGTCGACGTGGAACCACCAGCCGTTCTCGCGGGCGACGGCGCCGACACCGGCCAGGTCGTCTACCACGCCGAGGTTGGTCGACCCTGCCGTCGCGACCACGGCGAAGATGCCGTCGGCGACCTGAGGGTCCAGCCCCCGTACGGTGTCCCGCAGGGTGGTTCCCACCAGCCGGCCGCGTTCGTCGCCGGGGACCTCGATCACGTCGGCGTCCATCACCACCCGCACCGCGTGCTTGACCGACGAGTGCGTCTCGGCCGTGACGCACACCGCCCAGCGCCGGGGGAGGACTGAACGGGTTCGCCTGGCCTGCTCGCGAGCGGCGACCAGCGCCGAGAGGTTGCCGCCGGAGCCGCCCTGCACGAAGACGCCGCCCGACGTGGCCGGCAGCCCACACAGGTCGGCGATCCAGCGCAGCGCCTGGTTCTCGGCGAAGACCGCGCCCGACCCCTCGAGCCAGGAGCCGGCGTAGACGTTGGAGGCGCCGACCAGCATGTCGAACGCTGCCGCCGCGCGGGTCGGGGCGCTGGGGATGAAGGCCAGGTAGCGCGGGTTGTCGACGGACAGACAGGCCGGTGCCAGGACGTCGTTCCACAGCCGGAGTGCCTCGGCACCGCCCAAACCGCTGGCTGTGACGGTGTCGCCCGCCGACGCCCGGAGCTGGTCGGGTGTCTGCGGGAAGTCCAGCGGGGCGTCCATGGCCAGCCGCGCCAGGCAGGCCACGGCAAGAGCGCGGGCGGTCAGGTCGTCGTCCAGGCTGTAGCGGTGCACGGGCCCGATGCTAACGACGGCTGGTCGGCCGTCACGCTGCGCGCTGGTGAGATCACGCTGAGCGGCCGCCGCCCCGCGTACGCGTACCATGGGGGATGACAAGCCGTTCCGCCTGCCCGTTGGCATGGCCCCAGGCTGCTCCCGAATCCTCGAACCGAAGGCTGAAGCGTGCCCACCAGCGAGACCCGTGCCACCCGCGCGACACGTGATGACATCCGCAACGTCGCGATCATCGCGCACGTCGACCACGGCAAGACCACCCTCGTCGACGCGATGCTCTGGCAGTCCGGCGCGTTCTCCGAGCACCAGGCCGAGAACGACTCCGTGCGCGAGCGGGTCATGGACTCGATGGATCTCGAGCGCGAGAAGGGCATCACGATCCTCGCCAAGAACACCGCCGTACGCCACGGCGGTGTGACGATCAACATCATCGACACCCCGGGGCACGCCGACTTCGGTGGCGAGGTCGAGCGCGGTCTCGAGATGGTCGACGCGGTCCTGCTCCTGGTGGACGCCTCCGAGGGGCCTTTGCCGCAGACCCGGTTCGTGCTCCGCAAGGCGCTGCAGAAGCGGATGCCGGTCATCCTGGTGATCAACAAGGTCGACCGGCCGGACTCGCGGATCGCCGAGGTGGTCGACGAGGCCTACGAGCTGTTCCTCGACCTCGACGCTGATGAGCACCAGATCGAGTTCCCGATCGTCTACGCGAGCGCCAAGGCGGGCAGGGCGTCGCTGAACCGCCCCGGCAACGGCGAGATGCCGGACAGCCCCAACCTGGAGCCGCTGTTCGACACGATCATGACGACCGTGCCGGCTCCTTCGTACGTCGCCGGCGCTCCGCTGCAGGCCTACGTGACCAACCTCGACGCGTCGCCCTACCTCGGCCGGCTCGCCCTGTGCCGCGTGCACTCCGGCACGATGAAGAAGGGCCAGACCGTCGCCTGGTGCAAGGCGGACGGGACGATCGAGCGGGTCAAGCTGACCGAGCTGCTCGGCACCCAGGCCCTCGAGCGGGTCCCGATCGACGAGGCCGGCCCTGGCGACATCGTCGCCGTCGCCGGCATCCCCGAGATCACGATCGGCGAGACGCTGGCCGACCCCGAGGACCCGCGCCCGCTGCCGGTCATGACGATCGACGAGCCGTCGATCTCGATGACGATCGGCATCAACACCGCCCCGCTGGCCGGCGAGAGCGGCAAGAAGCTCACCGCCAGGCTGGTCAAGAACCGGCTCGACGCCGAGCTGGTCGGCAACGTGTCCATCCGGGTCCAGGACACCGAGCGCCCGGACACCTGGGAGGTCCAGGGCCGCGGCGAGCTGCAGCTGGCGATCCTGGTCGAGATCATGCGGCGCGAGGGCTTCGAGCTGACCGTCGGAAAGCCGCAGGTCGTCACCCGGCTGGTCGAGGGCAAGCTGCACGAGCCGATGGAGCGGCTCACCATCGACGCGCCGTCGGACTACCAGGGCGTGCTGATCCAGCTGCTCGCGCTGCGCAAGGGCCGGCTCGAGCAGATGGTCGACCACGGCACCGGCTGGATCCGGATGGAGTACATCGTCCCGGCCCGCGGCCTGATCGGCTTCCGTACCGAGTTCCTCACCGAGACCCGCGGCA